>NZ_MAUH01000033.1:0-23951 GCF_001693475.1 Chryseobacterium sp. CBo1 | reverse complement strand
CACCTGTTCCCATTCCGAACACAGAAGTTAAGCCCACCAGCGCCGATGGTACTGCGAAAGCGGGAGAGTAGGTCGCCGCCAGTTTTTTTACAAAAGTCTCATACATGTATTTGTATGAGACTTTTTTCGTTTATAACGCAAGATTCAATATTCCATATTCAAATTCGAGATTTAAGATTCAAGATTCAATATTTAAGATTTGGTATTCAACATTTAAAATCCAGTACTTAAAGCTCAATATCCAGTATTAAAAAATCTAAATCCTTGATTTGATATTTAATATTTCAAATACAAATGAATGTGCCGCTCCTACGGAGCGGTACTTTTGTAGGAAAATGTGCGCAGTAAGAATCATGAGCTCCGTAGGAGCGAAACAAATTCGTTTCTAATTACATTAAATTTAATGATCACCTATTCACTTATTTATATAAAATTCTGTCCATATAAACTTATTACTAAGCACAAGTATAGAAAATTGAATATTGCCTATAAAAAGCATGGCATAGAGTAGTAAAAGTGGATAGCAGGAAATAGTTCCTAAAATTTAAGCTTAAGAAGCACTTGGCTGCAAAGATTTTTCACTATCAAGTTCGAAATGAAATCTGATGTTGGCAATATTTTTCCAAGTAGCGTATTTAAAAATAACAAAACCAATTAGCATTCCTAAAGTATTTAGAAAAATATCATCAATATCCGCAACACCACGACCGCTGAAATATTGTAAAGTTTCTATTATACTTATTATGATGAGAAATGAGAAAGTTGCAGGAATAAATTTATCAAATTTTTTGATGCATAATCCAAGCCAACCAAACGGGCTGAAGACAAAGATATTTCCTATAATGTTGATAATAAAATCTTCATTTCCTATTTTGGTATCTGTGAAAAACTTTTGAATTGTAATAAATGGCTGTGTTTGTATGTAGGAAACCTCAGAAGCCTCTCTTCCTGAACCAAAAAACATCATATAAAGTAAAAAAATCGTGTAAGCTGTAATAAAAACTGCAAAATATCTTTTCATAGGTTTCCTTTAAGGATTAGTAATAAAAAAGAGTTTTGTAGGTATAGTTTTAAGATCTTACAACAACAAAAATCCTACCTTTAGTATTTCTTTTAAAAGACTTTATTATTCTTTAATACTATTTAACATAATATAAAAAGCCCTACTTAAAAGTAAGGCTTAATATTTTTATAAGTGTTTGGAACTTATACCTGAATAACTCCCAAATTAAATTTCTCAGTAATCGGCGAATGATTAGCCGCTTCTATTCCCATCGAAATCCATTTTCTGGTATCTACAGGATTGATGATGGCATCTGTCCACAATCTTGCAGCCGCATAAGTTGATTCTGTTTGCTTCTGATATTTTTTAGAGATTGTATCTAAGATTTCATTATGTTCCTGCTCAGAAATTTCTTTCCCTTGTTTTTTTAAGGTTGATTCCTGAATCTGTGCCAAAACTTTTGCAGCCTGAGCTCCGCCCATAACGGCTAAATCTGCCCATGGCCAAGCTACTATTAATCTTGGGTCATAAGCTTTTCCGCACATCGCATAGTTTCCTGCACCGTAAGAATTTCCAGTAATGATCGTAAATTTAGGAACAACAGAATTAGAAACTGCATTGACCATTTTTGCACCGTCTTTGATGATTCCACCATGTTCTGATTTTGAACCTACCATAAATCCGGTAACATCCTGTAAAAAGATCAACGGTATTTTTCTCTGATTGCAGTTTGCTATAAATCTTGTTGCTTTATCAGCAGAATCAGAATAAATTACTCCACCGAACTGCATTTCTCCTTTGCCACTTTTCACAAGTTTTCTTTGGTTGGCTACAATTCCTACAGACCAGCCGTCAACTCTTGCCGTTGCACAGATGATACTTTTCCCGTAATCCGGTTTATATTCTTCAAACTCCGAATTATCTACAATACATTTTATAATTTCTAAAGTGTCGTATTGTTCTGCTCTGGAAACAGGCATAATACCAAAAATATTCTCCGGCTTTTCTTTTGGTGGAAAACTTTCAATTCTGTCGAAACCGGCTTTCTCGTAGCTTCCTACAGATTTCATGATATTTTTAATGCGGTCTAATGCATCTTTATCGTCTTTAGCTTTATAATCGGTAACTCCTGAAATAGAACAGTGTGTTGTTGCTCCTCCTAAAGTTTCATTGTCAATCGATTCACCAATGGCAGCTTTTACCAAATAACTTCCTGCAAGGAAAATTGAACCTGTTTTATCAACGATCATGGCCTCATCACTCATAATCGGAAGATAAGCTCCTCCCGCAACACAACTTCCCATTACTGCAGAGATCTGAATAATTCCTGAAGCACTCATTTTAGCATTATTTCTGAAAATTCTTCCGAACATTTCCTTGTCGGGGAAAATTTCGTCCTGCATCGGAAGATAAACTCCCGCAGAATCTACAAGGTAAATGATTGGAAGTCTGTTTTCCATGGCAATTTCCTGAGCTCTAAGGTTTTTCTTTCCTGTGATAGGAAACCATGCTCCTGCTTTTACAGAAGCGTCATTAGCAACTACTAAACATTGTCTTCCCGAAACGTATCCCATTACAACCACTACACCACCACTTGGGCAGCCTCCATGTTCTTCATACATTTCATAACCGGCAAAAGCACCAACTTCTATGGAATCTGAATTTTTATCAAGAAGATATTCTATTCTTTCTCTGGCTGTCATTTTCCCTTCGTCACGAAGCTTTTGAAGCCTTTTTTCTCCACCGCCTTTTTTTATTTCTGTAAGTAAACGATTGATTTCAGACAATCGTAATTTATTTTGATCTTCTCTTTTGTTAAATTCAATATCCATGAAATACGTATTTTAATCCGCCTAAAGATACTATTTTTAAGCAAAGTAGTATAATTTCAATAAATAGATTTAAGGTTTTGGTTATCAGAATTTTATGAAATTTTTAACGAAATATGTGTTTTTTTTGGTTCATATTTTGCTAACTTTACAATAGAGTAATAGAGATGAAAGTTTCTATATAAATACTCTAAGTTCCTAGTTTATTTTTTTAATAGTTTATTATTTGAAGGCCCTGAAAGTTTAACAGACTTTCAGGGTTTTTAGTTTTAATGGTTTATCACCTTTTTAGATTTATTTTTGAAAAAATTTATCCCGCAGCATTATTTTTTTAAGATTAATGAAAAGCGATTTGTAAATTTGTTCGTTTAAAATTTACGGGATCATCATGCAGAAATTAGCGCTTTTCAGATTACATTTAATTGTCTTTTTATGGGGCTTCACAGCAATTTTAGGTAAACTGATTACGGCAAATGCTCAGATTCTTGTTTTTTACAGAATGCTGTTTGCTGCAATTTTTCTGTATGCATTCATCAGAATTTATAAAAAAGAAAGTATTCGTGTATCCAAAAAGCTTTTTTTTCAGCTTGCAGGAGTAGGGTTTTTTATGGCTTTGCATTGGTACTGCTTCTTTTATTCTATTAAAGTTTCAAATGTTTCCATTGCATTAAGCTGTCTTTCATTATCAACTTTATTTGCTTCCGTTCTGGAGCCGATTGTATTCAAAAGAAAGATTGATCTGTCGGAAGTTATTATGGGGGTTGTGATTGTTGCCTGTATTCTTTTAATTTTTAAAACAGAATTTCAATATAAGGAAGGTATTCTTTACGGGATTTTATGTGCTGTTTTCGGAACAGTCTTTTCTGTCTTCAACGGAAAGCTTTTTGGTAAAACAAGTCCCGGAAATATTATTTTCTATGAAATTTTCTCGGGCTGGTTTGTTTTAATGTTATTTTATTTGGTAACAGGACAAATCATGCAGATGAATGAAATAAACTACCGCGATTTGGCGTTAATAGGCTTATTGGCAAGTGTGTTTACAGCGTACCCGATGTTTGAATCGGTGAAGCTGATGAAATATATTTCGCCTTTTACACTAATTTTAACAGTTAATTTAGAACCAGTTTACGGAATTATACTAGCTTTTTTTATCTTTGGAGAATCGGAGCACATGAGCCCGATATTTTATGTGGCATCGTTGGTTATGATTTTGGCAATTGTTGTAAATGCACTTATAAAAACTAGAAAACAAAAAAAACTTAACTAAGCATCAATTGTACATGATGAAAAAATATCTATTTTTAGTATTTTCACTTCTATTTGGATTGTCTCAATCTCAGATTATCAGAAAATATTCCAACGAATTTTTAAATATCGGAGCCGGAGCCAGAGGAATAGGAATGGGAGGCGCTGTAATCACGAATCAGGATGATGTCTACTCACCGATGTGGAATCCCGCAGGTTTGAACGGTATCACGAGAGATTGGCAAGGTGCTGCAATGCACGCAGAATATTTCGAATCGATTGCAAAATATGATTATCTGGCGTATGCAAAAGTTTTAGAAAACGGCGTTTTTGGAGTTTCCGTTGTGCGTTTGGGAGTTGATAACATTTTAAATACAACCCAATTAATCGATACAGAAGGAAACATTGATTACGATAAAATCACAAAATTCTCACAGTCGGATTATGCAGGAATTATTTCTTACGCTTTTAATCCGGGAGGAAATCCGAAACTGGATGTCGGTGTCAATGCAAAAATTGTTTACAGAAATGTAGGAAAATTTGCAAGCGGTTACGGTTTTGGTTTTGATGTAGGAGCAATCTATAAAGCTGATAATGGCTGGAAATTCGGAGGTGTTCTTCGTGATGCAACTACTACCGTAAACTTTTGGAGCGTTAATCAAAGCGAATTATCTACCATTGTAAACGGAGAAGAATTTAACCCCGCTCCAACTGATAAAATGGAATTAACGATGCCGAAGCTAAATGCAGGAGCAAGTAAATTGTTTAATATCAACAGTAGTTTGTACGTTTTACCGGAAGCAGGAATCAATGTGGATTTCGCTAAAACTGCCGCTTTACTTTCGACTGATTTTGCAAGTATCACACCTTATGCAGGAGCTGAATTGGGTTATCAGAAAATGATTTTTGTAAGATTGGGAGTAAACAGATTCCAGTCGATTACTGATATTGAAGATTTACAGAGAAAAGTTTCTTTTCAGCCAAGTGCGGGTATCGGAATTCGTTACAGAGGTTTAACGCTTGATTATGCCATCAGCAATTCCGGAATCGGAGGTTCTAATTTTTATTCTAATTTCTTCTCATTAAAACTTGATATGGGAGAATTCAGAAATGATTAATGATTAAATTTAAATTATTTTATGAAAAAGTTATCAGTTATAATATCTTCTTTTTGTGTGATGTTATCGTATGCACAGAAGGTTTCAGATTATAAATATGTTGTTGTTCCGAGCGCTTTTGAAAGTTTTAAAAAAGATAATTACGGAATTAGCGCCTTTTTAACCAAAAATCTGAAGTCAAAACAATATACGGTAATTACCGAAAACAGAGGTCAGTGGCCAGAAGAAGCCAATGCAAATCCTTGTAGTGTTCTTAATGCCGATGTTATCAATGACAGTGGCTTCCTGAGAAATAAAATTGTTCTGGAATTTAAAGACTGCAACAGCAAAGTAATTTCCAGCCAGAAAGGAAGCTCTTCGATAAAAGAATTTCAAGAAGGCTTTCAGGATGCGCTTTCTAAAGCTTTGGTAACTATTCCAGTGTCTAAGCCGGTTGAAATCACGAATTATAAGCAGGAAGCTTATGTAGTGGAAGAAACAGTAAAACCGACTCCTCAAATTAGTGAACCAAAATCTCAAGCTTCTAAAGCAGAAAGATACAGCAACGGGAAAATTAATCTTCAGAGAATTCAGATTGATGCTTCTCAGTTTATTTTAGCAGACGGAAACAGCTCTGTTCCTTTTGCAACATTTAAAGAGACAACGAAAAAAGATGTTTTCAGAGTGAAATTAGCTTCGGGTGAGTCTACCACAGGTTATTTTGAGAACGGAAATTTGGTGATTGAAATTCCGAAGAATAATGACGAGTATTCGAAAGAAGTTTTTGCTCCGGTAAAATAGTTTAAAAATATTTTAACAAATAAATATCCGTTTCAAATTTTGAGACGGATTTTATTTTATATGATTATCAATGCTGGAATTAGCTGTTAAAAAACTCCCAAACTACTTTGGCTTTGGATTTTCCTAAGATTTCCTCCAAAGTTTCAAGGTTTGATTCTTTTATTCTTTTGACAGATTTTAGTTTTGATAATAGAAGTTCTATTGTTTTTTCTCCAATCCCTGGAATTTCTTCCAGCTCAGATTTTATGGTTGAATTTTTTCTTCGGGTTCTGTGATGTTTCACCCCAAAACGGTGCGCTTCGTCTCTTACACGCTGCAAAATTTTAAGGGTTTCAGATTTTTTATCCAGATATAAAGGAATCGGATCTTCAGGAAAGAAAATCTCTTCCAGCCTTTTGGCGATTCCGACAATTGTAATTTTTCCGTAAAGTCCTAAAATCCTTAGGCTTTTCACCGCAGAAGACAACTGACCTTTTCCACCATCAATAAGGATAAGTTGTGGAAGTTGTTCCCCTTCATCCAGCATTCTTTTATACCGGCGGTAAATAACTTCTTCCATTGTTTTAAAATCATCGGGGCCCACAACGGTTTTTGGATGGAAAATTCTGTAATCGGCTTTGCTTGGTTTGCCGTCTTTGAAAACAACACACGCAGAAACAGGGTTTGTTCCCTGAATATTCGAGTTATCAAAACCTTCAATATGTCTTGGTTCAACGGGCATTCTCAGCAGTTTTTGCATTTCTGCCATAATTCTGTTGGAATGTCTTTCGGGATCTACAATCTGAACCTGCTTTAATTTTTCTAAACGATACTCTTTCGCATTTTTTTCAGAGAGCTCTACAATTCTCTTTTTGTCGCCAACTTTTGGTACAATCAGTTTTACATTCGGAATTTCAACAGTTAAGTGAAAAGGAAGCAACACTTCTTTAGAATCGGAATTAAATTTCTGGCGGATTTCAATCAAAGCTTCTTCCATAATTTCTTCATCGGTTTCTTCAAGCATCTTCTTTATTTCGGTGGTGAAACTCTGGATGATATTTCCGTTTCTTATTTTAAAATAATTAACGTAAGCTGCAGTTTCGTCGCTCGTCATTCCGAAAACATCCACATCATCGATATTTGGATTTACAACGGTATGTTTTGCCTGATAATCTTCCAGAATATTCAGTCTTTCTTTGATGAGTTGCGCATTTTCAAATTGAAGATTCATGGCGTATTTTGTCATCTGATTGATCAGATATTCTTTCGCATGACGGAAATCTCCTTTAATTATTCCGCGGATCGCATCAATTTTCTCGTCATAATCTTCCTTACTTTCTAAATCTTCACATGGGCCTTCACAATTTTTAATGTGAAATTCCAGACAGACTTTATATTTACCTTCCTCGATTTTTTTCGGGGCTAAATTTAAATTGCAGGTGCGGAGTTTATAAATATGTTTAATGGTATCCAATATAATCTTTGCAGGACGTACTTTTGCGTAAGGACCGTAATATTCCGAACCGTCTTTAATCTTATTCCTTGTCAGGAAAATTCTTGGGAAATCTTCGTTTTTAATGCAAATCCAGGGATAGGTTTTATCATCCTTCAACATCACATTGTAAAATGGCTGATGTTCTTTAATCAGGTTGTTTTCCAGCAAAAGTGCATCGTATTCACTATTAACAATGGTTGTTTCTAGACGGTTGATCTTTCCGACCATAATTCTGGTTCGGTATCCGGAAAGTGTTTTGTTGAAATAAGAGAGTACTCTTTTCTTTAGATTTTTTGCTTTACCCACATAGAGAAGATTTTCGTTTTTGTCGTAATAACGATAAACGCCGGGTTCGGAAGGTAAAGTTTTAAGCTGTAGCTCTAAAGAAGGATTCATAGAACAAATTTAAGCAATTTCAGTGCACAAAAAAAGCTGCAGAAATTTCTGCAGCTCAAAAATATGAGTTTAAATTAATTTTAAGCCTCGTTCATATCGGTATATTTGTAGACCAAAAAGCTGAAATTATCCCATTCAACAGAATTTTTGGGATAAGCTTTCATAAATGCAGCATTATCTCCGAAAAGAAAATCGTAGTTGTCTTCAAAATCATCTTTGTGAAGCCAAATTACTTTATCGCCTTTTCTTACATAATACGATTTAATAACTCCACCTCCAAAAGACGGAGCGCCAGCAAAACCAAAACCAGCCGTTTCTTTGGCAAAAGGATCATGGTAAACCGTAATTTTTTCATTAAATTCAGGATTAATAACCTGCATCAGAAATGTTTTGCTTTCTTTTTTGTTCTTTAGTGAAACGGTTTGATTTTCAAATGGAATTGCATCGTCAGTAACAGATTTGCTGTATTTTTTGGTGCTGTAATTTCTCATATTTGAAATGAATTTACCGGCCCTCATAGATTTCTCAGTTTCAGTTGCGTACAAATACATTTCGGCAATATCTTTGGCATCAAACTTCATGGTTTTCCCCGTTTCGGCATCATCGATAGTGATAGAAAGAATTTGCCCTTTCTGTTTTACCCAAGACTTAGCATAACCTTGGTGTTCGTTATTGTCCTTTAAAATAATTGTGGATACTTTTTTTTGCGATGCGGTATTGAATCCTTCATTAAAAAGATACTGATTCATCTCCTTTTTTTCCTCTTTTGTGTATTTTACTTTCTCTTGTGCAAAACTCGTTGCGCTTACAAGTGATAAAGCAAGTATTAAAGCTTTAAATTTCATAGATATTAGTTTAAAATAATGTGCTAAAAGTAGTAAAAAAACAGACTTGTTATTAAAAAAATTTATCCCTGAAATATCACCTTTTCGGTATGCTTCAAAATGTGTATTTTTAGGCAAATTTTTTGAAATGATTTACGGTATAGATACTTTCAGTTTCCATGATGTTTTGGAAATCTGCAAGACCCCAAATAAAGCAAAGCTTAATGAAGCTGCGAGAGAGCAGATCATAAAATCTCAGAACAATGTAAAGCAGATTGTAGAGTCAGACCGATGTGTTTATGGGATCAATACGGGATTCGGACCTCTTTGTGATACTAAAATCTCAGCGGATGAAACTGCCCAGTTACAATATAATTTAATTATTTCTCACGCTGTAGGAGTAGGAAAGCCAATTGATAAAGAATTTTCAAAAATTATGATGATTGCGAAAGTTCATGCTTTGTCAAAAGGTTTTTCAGGAGTTTCTCTGGAAGTGATTGAGCGTTTTATTTTAATGCTTGAAAAGGATATTATTCCCGTTGTTCCGGAGCAGGGTTCTGTAGGTGCTTCAGGAGATTTAGCTCCACTTTCACACCTTGTTTTACCACTTTTAGGACTTGGCCAGGTTTGGGTTGGAAACGAAATCTTCGAAACTGCAGAAATTCTTAAGGAAAATAATCTTCAACCATTGGTTTTAGGACCGAAAGAAGGTTTAGGATTGATTAACGGAACTCAGTTTATTCTGGCTCATGCAATCAAGGGTTTAGAAAAATTCGAATATCTTTTGGATTTGGCAGATATGACTGCTGCAATGAGTCTTGAAGCATACAGAGGTTCTGCAAGTCCGTTCAAAAAAGAACTTCACGACATCAGACCATTCGAAGGAAGCAAAAAAGTGGCGGCAAGGATGCTTAAGTTTTTAAAGAATTCTGACAATCTTAAAGCTCATGAATATTGTGACAGAGTTCAGGATCCGTATTCTATGAGATGCGTTCCGCAGGTTCACGGAGCAAGTAGAAATGCATTTGAACATCTGAAAATAATGGCTGAAACCGAATTGAATTCTGTAACCGACAATCCTATTGTTCTAAGTGCTGAAGAATCAATTTCAGGAGGAAATTTCCACGGGCAATTGATGGCATTGCCTTTAGATTATGCAACTTTAGCAGTTGCAGAACTGGGAAATATTTCAGACAGAAGATCTTATTTATTATTAGAAGGAAAATACGGTTTACCAAGATTATTGACTGAAAGCTCAGGTTTGAATTCAGGATTTATGATTCCTCAATATACTTCTGCTGCTTTGGTTACAGAGAATAAAACACTTTGTTTCCCTGCTTCAGCAGATTCTATCCCTACAAGTTTAGGACAGGAAGATCACGTTTCGATGGGAAGTATTTCTGGTAGAAAATTCAATCAGGTTTTAGGAAATTTGGTTAATATTTTGGCGGTGGAACTAATGTTTGCTGCGCAAGGATTAGAATTCAGAAGACCTGCAAAATGTTCCAAAATCATCGAGGAAAATTTTGCTATTCTCCGTTCTAAAGTTGCAAAACTGGAAGATGATCGATTGATTGGAAAAGATATGTTGGCGATTGCTGAATTGATTAATGAGAGAAAGTTTGTGGTGAATTTTTAATGATAAAAATGAAAAAAATAATCTTTTTATGCTGTATGTTAGTTGGAGTTGTATTTCATTCTCAATCAAAACAAGAGAAAGTAAGAACCCTAATTTCTCTTAGCGGCGCTTTTAAGCTTTCAAAAGATGTTGAAAAGGATGTAATTTCCAGATATAAACATAAATATACAAATGTTCCCGATCATGTTTGGACATCTTTAGAACCAAGAATTAATATTGATAATTTAATTAATGATGTTATAAATATTTATGAAAGTAAGTTCACGGAGAAAGAAATTGAAGAACTTTTGGTTTTTTATAAATCTGATTTAGGAAAGAAATTAATCCAAAATTCACCAGCGATAATGACGGAAATTCAAACAGCAACAAGTAATTGGGGAATGAATGTTAATAATTTAATCAATAATGATTTAGAAGCGAAAGGCTATTTAACATCACCTCCTCCACCGGCAAATCCACCTGCTCCAATGAGATCTAACTAAAATGCAAATTCTTAGAACAACTTCCGACAATCTCGATTTTCAAAATCTGGTAAAAAAATTAGATGTCTATCTAGCATTAATGGATGGCGAAGATCATGCGTTTTATGATCAGTTCAACAAAATTGATGCTCTGAAAAACTGCATTGTAGTTTTTAAAGACGATAAAGCGGTTGCTTGTGGAGCCATTAAACCTCTTAATGAAAATTCGATGGAAGTAAAACGGATGTTTACGCTTCCTGAATATCGTGGAAATGGTTTTGCTGTTGTCATTTTAGAAGAACTTGAAAAATGGGCAAAAGAATCAGAATACGAAAAAACAGTTCTGGAAACAGGAAAACTCCAGCTTGAAGCTGTTGCACTCTACAAAAAGTGTGGCTACGAAATCATTCCGAATTACGGACAATATATAGGAGTTGAAAACAGCATTTGTTTTGAAAAATCTCTGTAAGATATCAATAGTGTCGGGCTTTAGCCCGGCTTTCTTTTATAAAGAGAAATTAGGCTTTAGTCAAAACTTAAAAAACTACCACTTTTCTGTCAAATATTTCCAATATCTTTTTGGAACGTGCTGAATGTGAAGCTTTGTATTTTTCCTTTCTTTGATGTTGGTTTTGGTAAAATAACTTTGCCACAAAGTCTGATATTTTTTTTCTTCCTCGTGAAATTTCTGCTGGTATTGGTTTAGATCTAATTTCTCGTCAGGATAAAAGAAATCACAATCTTTCAAATCATAAAATAATCCATAATCTCTCCGCAAATCATAGATCATCCATTTTTGGTCGGCGTAACGATCTTTAAAATGTTTCCGGATTAAAGGTAAAACATTAAAATCAGGATCAATTTTTGCGAAATAAATTTCATCCTGTAATTTCTCAAACCTCACAAAAGCCGTCATTCGATGTCTTTCACGACTAACAGATTTGCAGATTTTTGAGATTTTCATCATGTCATCATCTGCAAAATTCTGCAGAATGTTTTTATCATGATGTTTAACGGATTGCTGTACAGCAGACAAAATCAATTTTTCCATTTCTGAATCTTCTGATAAGAAAACTTTCAATAATTGATTAATTCCTGATTTTCCTATATTTTGTTCTAATTTATTTAAAACTCTCTCCGATTTTTCCTGTTGGGTAATGACCTCATGAATTTTAGCAAACATATTTTCCTGTTGGAAACTTTCTCTGCTGCAAATCTCCACATCTTGGTAACGATATTCAAAAACTTCAAATATCGCTGTGAAAAGCCCGTCGAAAGTTCCGTCGTAGAGAAGGGTGGTCATTTTGAGTTGGAGAATTGGAGAGGTTGAGAATATTAATGTGATTTTGTTTAAAAATATTTTAGAAAAGAGTCAATTGCTGCGAAAACTGATTCTGGAATTTCGACTGACTTCCGCCAATAATCAATCTTCTTAAATTCAAATCGGTTAAATGTTTTAAGAAAGGATTTCCATAAGTAAAATCAATAAAATATTTCGCACGATTTACTGCCGCTCCTAGTTTTTTGAGATGATCAATATTTAAAACCTGAAATTTTCTTGCACTCAGAATTTTTTGAGCAGTCTTTACTCCAATTCCCGGAATACGAAGAATCATTTTATAATCTGCAGTCTGCAAATTAACAGGAAACTGATCAAGATGTCGCAAAGCCCAGCTTAGTTTCGGATCAACTTCCAGATCCAGAAATGGCATATTAAAATCTAAAATTTCATCTGCTTTAAAACCATAAAAACGCATCAGCCAATCAGACTGATATAAACGGTTTTCACGTAGAACAGGAACTTCTGCGGTAATCGCCGGCAAACGGTTATCAACAGTTACGGGAATATAGCCGGAATAATACACACGCTTCATTCCATAATTTTTGTAAAAATGATCGGCAACTTTAATGATTTGCAAATCGTTTTCATTGGTTGCGCCTACAATCATTTGAGTTGATTGCCCGGCTGGAGCAAATTTCGGAGCACTTCGGATGATTTTCTTTTCATCTTTATATTGCTGAATTCCTTTTTGAACGATTCTCATCGGCTGAAGCATATCTTCACGATTTTTATCGGGTGCTAATAATTTTAAACCAGATTCAGTCGGAATTTCAAGATTTACGGATAATCGATCAGCGTACAGTGCAGCTTCATTCATCAGATCATCACTTGCTCCTGGAATTGATTTTAAATGGATGTAACCATTAAATTGATGTTCAGTTCTTAATTTTTTAGCTACCCGAACCAAACGTTCCATCGTTGTATCGGCATCTTTGAAAATTCCAGAACTCAAAAACAGACCTTCAATATAATTTCTTCGATAAAAACTAATCGTTAAATCCACAACTTCTTCAACGGTGAAAGCTGCCCGTTTTATATCATTCGATTTTCTGGAAACGCAATAAATACAATCGTAAATACAATGATTGGTCAAAAGGATTTTAAGAAGAGAAACGCAACGACCATCTTCAGTATAAGTATGGCAAATTCCGCTTGCCGAACTGTCGCCTAAACCGCCGTTATTTTTTCTTTTTCCACCGCTTGATGAGCACGAAACATCGTACTTTGCAGCATCTGCAAGTATTTCGAGCTTTTCTTTAACGCGGTCAAAATTCATTGTTCTATTGTATTAAAAGATTAAAAATCCGATGAAGTTTCAAGCAAAATTAAGTCCAAAATTGAGAAAAGTCAGGGTTTTTAAAACAAACTTATCCACATATTTCCAAAGCAAAATTAGTATATTTACGGTCAATAAATGTATGCTATGAATCATAAACCGGTAGAAGGTTTCTCCAAATTAACCAAGCAGGGAAAGATTGACTGGCTTGTCAGTGAATATCTCGAAGGAAACCAGGTATATCAAAATATACTCAACCAATATTGGAACGAAAACGCAGATTTACAAAAGCTTCATGATGAGTTTTCTGAAAATACAATTTCCAATTTTTATATGCCTTACGGAATTGCACCCAATTTTCTGATCAACGGAAAATTATTTGCTTTACCAATGGCAGTTGAAGAAAGTTCTGTTGTTGCGGCAGCTTCAAAAGCAGCAAAATTCTGGATTGATAAAGGTGGTTTTAAAACAACAATCATCAATACCGAAAAATTAGGTCATACTCATTTCATCATTGATGTAGAATCTCACAAGCTGCAGCATTTTTTTAATTTTAATTTAAAGAAAAAACTATTTGAAGCAACAGAAGCGATTACAGCAAACATGAGAAATCGTGGCGGCGGAATTTTAGACATAAAATTAGTCGATAAAACTGCCGAAATGCCGAATTATTATCAGCTTAAAGCAAGTTTCGATACCGTAGATTCGATGGGGGCAAATTTCATTAATTCTTGTCTGGAACAATTCGGAAAAACATTGAAACAGGAAGTTGCGGTGAGCGAAGATTTTACACAGGAAGAGAAAAATTCTTTACAGATCGTGATGAATATTCTTTCCAATTTTACTCCGGATTGTATTGTAAGAGCAGAAGTTTCATGTAAAATTGAAGATTTAAAAGACGATAGCGGAATTTCTAATGAAGAGTTCGCAAGAAAATTCAAACAGGCAGTAACGATTGCTGAAATTGAGCCTTTCCGTGCAACGACACATAATAAAGGAATTATGAACGGAGTAGATGCAGTTGTTATCGCAACGGGAAATGATTTCAGAGCTACTGAAGCCTGTGCACATGCGTATGCTTCAAAAGACGGGAAATATTCTTCCTTAACGCATTGTACAATTGATAACGGAATTTTCAGATTCTGGATTGACTTACCGATTTCTGTGGGAGTTGTCGGCGGTTTGACGAATCTTCATCCTTTGGTAAAATTCTCTTTGGCTCTTCTCGGAAAGCCTTCCGCTCAGGAACTGATGAGTATTCTGGCAGTTTCCGGATTGGCGCAGAATTTTGGTGCGCTTCGTTCGTTGGTGACCACAGGAATCCAGAAAGGACATATGAAAATGCACCTTCTGAATATTTTAAACCAAATGGGAGCAACAGAAGAAGAAAAACAGCATTTTGTGACTTATTTTAAGGATAAAACGGTAAGTCATCACGAGGTTATTAATGAATTCAACAGATTAAGAGCTCAGTAATGGGTAAGGTAAGTTTATCTTATACATTTTATTTTGGTTTCTTTCTGAAAAAATACCAACAATCCGGGATTTCATCGGTCCCGGATATTTTTTATCTTTTTCATCGTTCTTGTAATTCCGGTATTCGTTACGGATATATGAATTTATTTTAAATCAAAAACAATGAAAAAAAGTGTACTGTTTTTTAGTCTGATCTCCATCCTTTGTTTTTCGCAACAGAAAAATGTATTGGTAAGTAACTTAAGACCTAAATCGGAAAATTTTATTTTCCCATTAATTTCCCTTGCTTCCAAACCTAGTGTAGAAAAGAAAATCAATACTTTTCTTCAGGTAAATGAGCTGGAATTTATTCCTGATTCGGGTAAAGATCCCTTTCATCTTGCTTCAACAGCAACAAACACTTACCGCAATTTTGTATATTTCTATGGCTGGAAAAAACTTGAAACGCCCAACAATATTTTAAGCTTAGAAATGGAAGGGGAAGCTTCGGGAGCTTATTCTGAACATTTTGTAAATTATAAAAACTTCGATCTCCGCACCGGAAATTTAATTAATCTTAAAGATCTTTTTGAGCCTGAAGCTATTTCTGAAATCCAGATACTGGTAAATAAACAAATAGCAAAAGAAATTACAGACTATACAGATGATTTAAAAGCAAACGGAAATTCTGAAGAAGATAAAGAAGTAATCAGAATGTATCAGGAATGTCTGGAATATGTAAAAGACGGTTCTTTAGAATATGTTGAATTCTTTTTTGGTCAGGATAAAATTACGGTTGTAAGAGGTCGTTGTTCAAATCATGCGATGAGAGCTTTGGATGATTTGGATGATTATTTTGTAGAATTACCTTTCAGCCGGATCGAAAAATACTGGAGCGATTATGCTAAAAGTCTTTTGTCGAAAAACAAAAAAGTTACAAGGCAAAATACGATTGAGAATAAATTGTACAAAGGAACGATTGACGGGAAATATCCTGTAACTCTTTTTATAAAACAACTGTATGATGACGGTTCTTTTTCCGCATTTTACTGGTACAACAAGAACAAAAAGCTGATAGAGTGGAGCGGAAATTTAAAGAATAATCATATTTCAATTATCGAAAACGATTATCACAGCGAAGAACTGAAAAAGTGGATTCCCAGAGCTTACATTGAAGCTGATGTGATTGGAAAAAAAATTTCCGGAACTTGGCAGGATTATAAAACGAAAAAATATTTAAAACTAGAATTAGAAGAATTATAAAATGAAAACAATTACTTTAGTATTCGGAGCCGCATACGGAATGCTGTCTGTTATTTTAGGAGCTTTCGGAGCTCATGCTTTAAAGAAAATTTTGTCGGTAGAAAGACTTGAAAGTTTTGAAACAGGGGTAAGATACCAAATGTACGCTGCCTTTTTTTTGCTGATTGCGGGATATATTTTAAAATTTGACACCTTATCTCAAAAGTGGATTTCTATTCTAATGATTGCAGGAACAATACTGTTTTCATTCAGTATTTATTTATTAAGTCTGCAGGATTATTTGGGTGCAAATCTTAAATTTTTAGGGCCGATTACACCGCTTGGAGGTTTATTTATGATTTTAAGCTGGTTGATGCTTATTTTTTATTTTGTGAAAAATAGAATTTGATATTTTAAACATTAAGACATTTTAGTTTTTAAGAATTAAAATAAATCATATTTTTTAAGATTTACTAAAGTGTAATTTAAGAACATATTAGCAATTGTAAGCTGTATGGCTGCAATAAATGCATGTGTAACGAGAACGCCGATGAGTACAACTATCATTTGGGAACTTTAACAGGGTTTATGTATTTCGTTCCAATCCTTTTTGTGAGTCTTACAGGCTATTTTCTGGCTCCGAGAATTCCGTTCATCGGTTCGCAATTCGAAAGATTGGCTGCAGAATAAAAACAATTTAAATAAAAAGTTATTAAAAAAGAAATATCATCTTAATTTTTATTCTAATAAACTTGAACTTCCGTGTCTTTTTATTAAATTTGTCAACCTTTAAATTTTAAAATAAAATAATAAAAATAATATGAATCTTCACGAGTATCAATCAAAAGAGATTTTATCAAAGTATGGAGTAGCTATCCAACGTGGTTTCGTTGCAAACAACGTAGAAGAAGCTGTAGCAGCTGCTGAAAAATTGACTGCTGAAACCGGAGCTCAGGCTTGGGTTGTAAAAGCACAGATTCACGCAGGTGGTCGTGGTAAAGGTGGTGGTGTAAAGTTTTCTCCAAACATGGATAAGCTTAAAGAAAACGCTCAAAACATCATCGGAATGCAGTTGGTAACTCCGCAAACTTCTGCTGAAGGTAAAAAAGTACACTCTGTTTTGGTTGCAGAAGACGTTTATTATCCTGGAGAATCTGAAACTAAAGAATTTTACGTTTCTATTCTTTTAGACAGAGCTCAAGGTAAAAATACAATCGTATATTCTACTGAAGGGGGGATGGATATTGAGCACGTTGCCGAAGTAACTCCTCATTTGATTCACAACGAATTGATCGATCCGGCTATTGGTCTTCAAGGTTTCCAGGCTAGAAAAATTGCTTTCAACTTAGGCCTTGAAGGGAATGCTTTCAAAGAATTCACAAAATTCATCACTTCTTTATATAACGCTTACACAGGAATCGATGCATCACTTTTCGAAATCAACCCGGTTTTGAAAACTTCTGATAACAAAATTATTGCTGTAGATGCTAAGGTAACTTTGGATGGTAACTCATTGTTCCGTCACAAAGATCTTGAAGCGCTTAGAGATACAAGAGAAGAAGATCCTATCGATGTAGAAGCAGGTGAAGCTGGTCTTAACTTCGTAAAACTAGACGGTAATGTTGCTTGTATGGTAAACGGAGCTGGTCTTGCAATGGCAACAATGGATATCATCAAATTATCTGGTGGTAACCCTGCAAACTTCCTTGACGTAGGTGGAACTGCTGATGCTGCAAGAGTACAGACTGCTTTCGGGATTATCTTGAGAGATCCAAACGTAAAAGCTATTTTGATCAATATCTTCGGAGGTATCGTAAGATGTGACAGAGTTGCTCAGGGTGTTGTAGACGCTTACAAAGCAATGGGTAGCCTTCCTGTTCCATTGATCGTAAGATTACAGGGAACTAACGCTGTTGAAGCTAAAAAATTAATTGACGAGTCTGGTCTTCCGGTACATTCTGCAATTACTTTAGAAGAAGCAGCAAATAAAGTAAAAGAAGTTTTAGCTTAATTTTTAAGTTTACTTATCAATATAAAATCCGTTTTCGAAAGAAAGCGGATTTTTTTTAATTAAAAACCATTTGAATAAGCTTAAATGGTTCAGAGATAACTTTTTCATCAAGAGATTTTAAAATCAATTATAGAATAATTTTAAAATAAAATATTTTTAGTAAGGATTTCAACTGTGAGTTTCTATGGTTATTAGTTTTTGTAAAGTTTAGATTTTTTTCGTTACAAAAAAATAACACTTAAGGCGTATTTTTTAAGAAAATTTTAACTATTTTTATAATCAAAGCTTCGCCTATGGAAAAATCTGAGGAAAAACATCCGCTTATTGATGTATGGAATTCTTATAGAGCATTACAGAAAAATGGCAATGCAATTCTTGAAAAACCTCCTATCGAACAGATTGTTGGCGAAATGTTTGGAATAGGAAATTACTATTATTATGTGCTGAATTTATCAGACAGTACGCTCACCGGTCACAACAAAAATATCCTTAACCTTCATGGGTTCAAAAAATTTCCGGAACATCTTAAACAAATTATTGATCTCATACATCCTGATGACATTTCATTTGTTCTGAATGCCGAAAGAATCGTCATTGAAAAGATTATTGAAATAGGAAAAGAATTTCAGCTTTATCTCAAACCGAGTTATTGTTTCCGGATGAAAACCACAAAAGGAAATTATGAGCTCTTTCATCATCAGGCGATCCATACCATGGAAGATCATGAAGGCAATCTTATACAATCGATTAATATTCATACAAACATTCAGCATATTACCAAAGAAAACCCTTATACGGTACTTCTTACAGGTATTTCTCCGAGAACAGATTTTATCCAGATCAAAGCAGATCCTTCTTCATCTAGCTATTTTTCAACGGAAAATGATCTTACAAAAAGAGAAACCGAAGTTCTGTCACTGATTGCCAAAGGATATTCTGGAAAAGAAATCTCTGTGATGCTTATTCTATCGGAACATACCGTGCGAACCCACCGCCGGAATATTTTACATAAAACCCAATGCAGAAACAGCAAAGAACTCGTAAAAAAAGCGTTTGATTTAGGCTTGATTTAATTCAATTTAAACTGAAACTGACAAATCTCACGATCTCACTTCGGCGCAAAACTTGTACCTTTATCATTGATGGAAGCATACGATGTACAACCGCGATTTAAAGATTCTCCACATTTTAAAGATTTTTGGACCAATGGAAACGGAAAACAATTAGTTGATTTTTCCGGAGCTGAATTGAGCTTTGAGGATTTTGAAAAATTCTCCCATTACTTTTATCATGTAGATAAGGTCGGCGATGAGGTTGTAAAAGATATTTACTTCAAAAAGAAATACAGTGAAGCCTCAAGAGAAATCGAGGGTTATATCCGGAACGGAATTCCGGAAAACGATGAAGTTCCCAAAAGTGTAAAAAATCTTTTTACGCAGACTCAAAAAATTCCAGACTGGCTTGATTATAATTTAATAAAAAGTGGGGCAGAATTGTGTATGCGAAGTAATTTAGATTCTCTAATTTCACTCAGAGATTATTGTCTGATCGGAGGGTATGATTATGCTTATCTCAATAAACCTCTAATTGCCACCGAAGCCTTGAAAAAAGGAGCTGTCAAAAGACTTTCAGAAACATTGGATTTCTGGGTAAATGTCACAAGATATGATGCTTTGGAAGTTCATAAAAAAGGGTACGAATTTGCCATAAAAACAAGACTGATTCATTCTTACGCCCGACTTTCCATCAAAAAACATTACAAAAACTGGGATACAAAAAACTGGGGCGAACCCATTAATTCTTGGGATATGATGGCGACTTATATTGGTTTCAGTCTTGTGTTTTTACACAGCTTGTACAAATTGGGAAATACCATTTCCGAAGAGGAAGAAAAAGGGCATTTTCATCTTTGGAAATACGTAGGCTATTTATTAGGAATTCCCGAAAAGCTGCTTCCGAACAATAAAAAACAGGCAACAGAATATTTTTATTTGTGGACATCCATTCAGCCTTCTTCAGACAAAGATTCTGTCTTGCTGGCTCATTCATTACTCAACGAATCGTTGGAAAATCCAATCCTCAAATTTAAATTTCAAAGAAAAAATCTTCGCTATTTACACATTTGCTGTACCTGGTTTTTGTTGGGTGATGAGGTTTGCAAAAGGCTTCAGATTCCGGATGTCCCGCTGAAAAACGGTTTCCCGATTACCAAAAGAATCATCAATAAAGTATATGATACTTTAGTAAGTCGTAAAACAAGAATAAAGAAAGGAAACAAAGATCAGATGAAAGTTTTGAAGGATTATTTGAATATCACTCAGAATTCCAATTTTCACTAATTTATTACTAATTACACATTATTCATTACTTAATTTTTTTTCGGGAGCTATTTCCCGCTTTCACTACTCGCTTTTTCATTGTTTTTATCGCGGCGGCGAAGCCGCCGCGATAAAAACAATGAAAAGAGCTCAGACATGCCGTTCAATCGGAGCTAAAAAGTCTCCGTATTTACAAATAATATGAAGATTAGAAATTACTTTTTATAATTAAAAATAATAAAATCATCTTTTAAACTTTAACAGTATTTTACTATCCGTTTGTGATCAAAATATTGGTTTTTGATATTAAATTTCTGTACTTTTGATAAATTATATACAATCGAAATGAGCAACATAGATGATAAGAAAAAAGCACTTGCTTTAGTGCTTGATAAGCTAGATAAAACCTACGGAAAAGGAACGGTAATGACTTTGGGAGACGATTCTGTAGACAATACCATTGAAGTAATTCCTTCAGGATCTTTAGGATTAGACATCGCTTTAGGAGTTGGCGGTTACCCAAGAGGAAGAATTATTGAAATTTACGGACCGGAATCTTCAGGTAAAACAACTTTAACGCTTCATGCCATCGCAGAAGCTCAGAAAGCAGGCGGAATTGCAGCATTTATTGATGCAGAGCACGCTTTCGACAGAGGTTACGCTGCAAAATTAGGAATCGACTTAGAAAACTTAATTATTTCTCAGCCGGATAACGGAGAACAGGCTTTGGAAATTGCAGACAATCTGATTCGTTCAGGAGCAATCGACATTGTAGTAATCGACTCTGTTGCAGCCTTGACTCCAAAAGCAGAAATTGAAGGTGAAATGGGAGATTCTAAAATGGGTCTTCACGCAAGATTGATGTCTCAGGCTTTAAGAAAACTGACGGCTACGATTTCAAGAACAAAATGTACGGTAATTTTCATCAACCAGCTGAGAGAAAAAATTGGTGTAATGTTCGGAAACCCTGAAACAACAACGGGGGGGAACGCACTGAAATTTTACGCTTCCGTAAGAGTTGATATCAGAAAAGCTTCAGCTCCTATCAAAAATGGTGATGAAGCAGTTGGAAGCCGTGTGAAAGTGAAAATTGTGAAAAACAAAGTTGCTCCACCTTTCAAAATGGCAGAATTCGACATTATGTACGGTGAAGGAGTTTCTAAAGTGGGTGAAATTCTTGATACAGCTGTAGATATGGGAATCGTGAAGAAAAGCGGTTCTTGGTTCAGTTATGAAGATTCTAAATTAGGACAGGGTAGAGATTCTGTAAAAGATGTGTTAAGAGACAACCCGGAACTTGCAGAAGAACTTGAAAACAAAGTGAAAGAAGAGATTGCAAATAAAAAGTAATTTCCTTTTAAAAGATATACTGAAGACAGCTTTTAGCTGTCTTTTTTGTTTTGAAATTTCCTCAAGCAGATCTTAAGAGTAACCTTTACAAATGGATGTTGGTGATCGCAGGAATTACAGAGGATAGCCCGGACTTGAAGTGGCTGGTAAATATTTGGAAAGGGGATTGTTTTAATGAAAAAATGCCATATTGTCACTTTTAGAGGAACGGTATTTTTTTTGAGAAAACAGATTCAGAAAAACAAATAAATATATACATATGAAAGGAAGTATTAATGTATCGGTGGAAAATATTTTTCCGCTAATCAAGAAGTTTTTATACAGCGATCACGAAATATTTTTGAGAGAATTAATCTCAAATGCAACAGATGCCACTTTAAAATTAAAGCATTTAACCTCAATTGGCGAAGCCAAAGTTGAATACGGAAACCCGAAAATTGAAGTTAAAATCGATAAGGAAAACAAAAAACTTCACATCATCGACCAAGGATTGGGAATGACGGCTGAAGAAGTTGAAAAATACATCAACCAGGTGGCTTTTTCGGGAGCTGAAGAGTTTTTGGAAAAATATAAAGATTCTGCGAAAGACTCAGGAATTATCGGTCATTTTGGGCTTGGTTTTTATTCTGCGTTTATGGTGGCTGAAAAAGTTGAAATTATTTCCAAATCTTACAAAGATGAACCTGCCGTTCACTGGATCTGCGACGGAAGTCCGGAATTTACTTTAGAAGAAACTACAGAAAAATCGGAAAGAGGAACTGAAATTATCCTTCACATTGCTGAAGATTCTTTAGAGTTTTTAGAAGAAAATAAGATCCGTGAATTGTTGACGAAATACAACAAGTTCATGCCTGTTCCTATCAAATTCGGAACTAAAACTGAAACGCTTCCTTTACCTGAAGGCGCTGCAGAAGATGCTGTTGCAGAAACGATTGAAGTTGATAACATCGTTAACAATCCAACTCCGGCTTGGACAAAAGCTCCAAGTGAATTAAAAGACGAAGATTACAAAGCATTTTACCACGAATTGTATCCGATGCAGTTTGAGGAACCTTTGTTTAATATTCACTTAAATGTAGATTATCCGTTCAATCTGACCGGGATTTTATACTTCCCGAAACTGAGCAATAATTTAAATATCGAAAAAGATAAAATTCAGTTATACCAAAATCAGGTTTTTGTAACGGATGAAGTGAAAGGTATCGTTCCGGACTTTTTGATGTTGCTTCGTGGAGTAATCGATTCTCCGGATATTCCGTTGAACGTTTCCCGTTCTTATTTACAGGCAGATGGTGCAGTGAAGAAAATTTCATCGTATATCACAAAGAAAGTTGCCGATAAAATGGTTTCTCTGATTAATGAGAACCGTGAAGATTACGATAAAAAATGGAATGACATTAAAATCGTTATCGAATACGGAATGATTTCAGAAGAGAAATTCTTTGAAAAATCTGACAAATTTGCATTATATCCAACAACTGACGGTAAATATTTCCTTTGGAATGAATTAGAAGAGAAAATTAAGCCTAATCAAACAGATAAAGACGGAAATTTAGTAATTCTTTACGCTACAAATGCCGATGAACAGCATTCTTACATTCAATCAGCGAAAGATAAAGGATACGAAGTTTTAATTCTTGATTCTCCTATTGTTCCGCATTTAATTCAAAAACTTGAAACTTCAAAAGAGAAAATTTCTTTCGCAAGAGTAGATGCAGATCACATCAATAATTTAATTAAAAAAGACGAACCTGCAATTTCCAAATTAAATGAAACGGAGAAAGAATCATTAAAGAAAAACGTTGAAGAGTCGATTAATGATACAAAATTCACGGTTCAGCTTGAAGATTTAGACAGCAATGATGCTCCTTTCACAATCACTCAGCCTGAGTTTATGCGTAGAATGAAAGATATGCAGGCAACCGGGGGTGGCGGGATGTTCGGAATGGGTGGCTTCCCGGAAATGTATAATTTGGTAGTTAACTCAAACAGTGAATTTGCTTCGAAAATTCTGGCTAATGAAAATTCAGAAGAGAAAAATGCTCAAATCAAACACGCTTTGGATTTGGCTAAATTATCTCAGAATTTGCTGAAAGGAAAAGAGCTTACAGACTTTATCCAAAGAAGCTACAAGCAATTGGAAAAATAATTTAAGTGATTTATATTGAAAACCCCGCCGCGACGAAGT
>NZ_MAUH01000032.1:0-24571 GCF_001693475.1 Chryseobacterium sp. CBo1 | reverse complement strand
GCATTGATAGCTGTTTGTAACAAGCTTTTAAGAATTTGTTTTGGTGTGGTAAAAAACAAAATAGCTTATCAACAAGACTATCTGAAAAACTGTAAAATTTTAACATAAACAATTTGCAGATTAACATAGAACATCGGGGCTAGGTTTTAGTCAATACAATAATACTTTGTTTCTAAATTGACAGTAAAATTTATTGAGTTATTTTACTAATTGATCTCATAAAAACCTGTGAGGTTTGAACTTATTCAAAAAGATATTAAAATTCGTGAATTCGTGGCAAAACTACTCCACTCCAAAGAACATTTTCAAAGCTTCCACATTTTTTTTATCATTTCCAACAAAAATTTCTTTATCCGTGATAAAAACCGGACGCTTTAAAAACGTATAATGATCCAGAATAAGTTCTTTAAAATCCTTTTCTCCCAATGATTTCAAATCCAATCCTCTCAACTTAATCTGAGTCGATTTTTTGCTAAACAAATCTTCGTATGACTTGGTTTGCTTATGCATTTCTTCCAGCTCTTCTTTTGTAATCGGCTCTTTTTTGATTTCTCTCAACTCCCAGTCTGATAAATCAAACTGTGCTAAAATTTTTCTGCAAGTATCGCAGGTATTAAGATGAAAAACTTTCTTCATAAATTAAATTTATCCCAAAAATAAGGCAAAATTTAAAATTTCAAAAATTATTAAATACCTTTAGTAAAAATTAAAAAAATGGACAATAAGCCTATTACTTTTCAGTTTATTTCTGAACCTTCAGACGTTAATTATGGCGGAAATGTACATGGTGGAAGTGTGATGAAGTGGATCGATCAGGCCGGTTACGCCTGTGCAACAACCTGGAGCGGAAATTATTCGGTAACCGTTTATGTAGGCGGAATTCGTTTTTATGAGCCTATAAAAATAGGTGAAATTGTAAAGGTTGAAGCGCAGGTTATTTACACCGGTTCTTCGAGTATGCACATTTCCATTAATGTTTTTTCGAGAAACTTAAAACAGCCTCAATTTGATAAAAAAACACACTGTATCATCGTATTTGTAGCTGTTGACGAAAACGGAAAAAAACTTCCGGTTCCCAAATGGATTCCTGAAACTGAAGAGGAAAAACAGCAGGAACAATACGCAAAACGTCTGATGGAACTTAGAACGCAGATCGAAGACGAAATGAAACCCTTTCTTTAATCTTATGAAGCGTAAAGAGTTTTTAGCACTTTCATCATTAGGATTTCTTGGAATTTCTTGTGGAGCTTCCGTAGCAAATCATTCGTCAAAAAATCTGGCGATACAATTGTACACCGTTCGGAATGCTGTTTCAAAAGATTTAGAAAAAACATTTGAAAGACTTGCTAATTTAGGTTTCGAAAATCTGGAGATTTACGGTTACAACGGAACTTTCTTCGGAAAAAATAGGGCTGAATTTAAATCTATTCTTAAAAATACAGGTTTAAAGGTAATCAGCTCTCATCACAGAACAGGAATTACCGATAAAGAAAACGGAACACTTCTTCAAAACTGGGATAAAACCTTGGAAGATCTGAATTTTATTGGTTCAAAATACGCAGTTTGCTCTTATTTGCCGGAAGCTGAAAGAACCATTGAGAACTACCAAAAACTTCCGGAGGTTTTAGAAAATGCCGGAAAACTTTCAAAACAAAACGAAATTCAGTTAGCCTACCACAACCATGATTTTGAATTTCTGAAAATGGATGAAGAAAATAATTTCTATGATTTCATTTTAAAAAACACATCTTCCGATCTGGTAAAAATGGAACTCGACCTATACTGGATTTCAAAAGCAGGCTTAGATCCTTTGGATTATTTCGACAAGTATCCGAAACGATTCCCTTTGTGGCATGTAAAAGATATGAAAGCTGACACAAAAGATTTCACAGAAATCGGAAACGGAACAATTGATTTTAAAAGAATTTTTGAAGCCAAAGAAAAAGCAGGATTAGAACATTGGTTTGTGGAGCAGGATTCGAGTGATAAAGATATTTTTGAGAGTATTTCGATGAGTACAAAATATATTAAAGAGAATAGGTTTTTCTTCTATAATTAATTATTTGATAGGATTCTCATCCTATCCTTTAATAAAACGTCCCTTCGGAACTCTAATTTAACCTCAAATAAAAACCCTTTCAATTGCTTGAAAGGGTTTTCGTATGTATTTAAAAAACGTATTATCTTGCGATATTTACTGTTCTTGTTTCTCTGATTACAGTAACTTTTACCTGTCCGGGATAGGTTAATTCATTTTGAATTTTTTCGGAAATGTCGTAAGAAAGCTGAGAAGACATTTCGTCATTCACTTTTCCACTTTCTACCATTACTCTCAGTTCTCTTCCAGCCTGAATCGCATAAGCTGACGAAACTCCATCAAAACTTAAAGCAGCAGCTTCAAGATCCTTTAATCTTTGAATATAAGATTCTAATACCTGCCTTCTTGCTCCTGGTCTCGCCCCAGAAATCGCATCGGCAACCTGAATAATCGGAGACAATAAAGAGGTCATTTCCACTTCGTCGTGGTGAGCTCCGATGGCATTGATCACTTCTGCATTTTCACCGTATTTTTCAGCCCACTGCATCCCTAAAAGAGCGTGTGGAAGTTCAGATTCCTGCTCAGGAACTTTACCGATATCGTGTAATAAACCAGCTCTTTTCGCAAGTTTTACATTTAATCCCAATTCAGCAGCCATTGTTGCAGCAATATTTGCCACTTCTCTTGAGTGCTGTAAAAGGTTTTGTCCGTAAGATGAACGGTATTTCATTCTACCCACGATTTTCACCAATTCAGGGTGTAATCCGTGAATTCCCAAATCAATGATCGTTCTTTTACCTACTTCAATGATTTCTTCCTCAATTTGTTTTCTTGTTTTTTCTACAACTTCTTCGATTCTTGCAGGGTGAATTCTACCATCTGTTACCAATCTGTGAAGTGATAACCTTGCGATTTCTCTTCTTACCGGATCGAAACATGAAAGAAGAATAGCTTCCGGCGTATCGTCAACGATGATTTCTACACCAGTAATCGCTTCCAAAGCACGAATATTTCTACCTTCTCTACCGATGATTCTACCTTTTACTTCATCAGATTCGATATTGAAAACAGAAACCGAATTTTCGATTGCCTGCTCTGTACCGATTCTCTGGATCGTTTGGATAACGATTTTTCTGGCTTCGCTTTTTGCATTCAGCTGAGCCTCTTCCATGATGCTTTGAACGTGCGCCTGAGCTCTTGTTTTCGCTTCAGCTCTCATGGTTTCTACCAATTCAGCTTTTGCTTCTTCTGCAGTATAATTTGCGATTTTTTCAAGCATTTCTACCTTTTTGGCAGTTGCTGAATCAAGATCCTGTTGTTTTTTCTCAAGAATTTCGTTTTTCTTGGCATAATCAGCGATCTGTTTGTCTAAATCTTTTTCTAATTTTCCGGTTTTGCTAAGCTCGTCATTCAGCTTATTTTCCTTATCTTTAATTCTTTTTTCAGCTTCCTGCATTTTCTTCTCTCTCGACTGAATATCTGCATCATGTTGAGATTTTAGTTCAAGAAATTTTTCTTTTGCCTGAAGGTTTTTTTCTTTTTTTATCGATTCTGCCTGTACTGTGGCTTTTTCAAGTAAATTATCTGCATTTTTCTTTGCATCATCTATAATAAATTTCGCCTTGGTATTGAGGGAGCTTTTAGAGAAAAACATCCCTGCTACTGCACCGATTACTAAGCAAATAACGCCTATAATAATAGCGGTTGTTGTCATATATATTGAGTTTTAATTGTCTTGTTATAAAATAAAAAAGCCCACAGTAATTCAGGGATTGAGAGTAAACTCCTAATCAACACGATTTGAACTGATTTCTACTGTCTGTAATCCGGAGATCCGGCTCGCCATTCAATAGACATTTGTTCGGTAATTGTTTAGCGTTGAGTTTACCTTTAATGTGTTAGAATTACTGTGGGCAGGTTTTTTGAAAAATTTTTTATTTTTCCATATCATTCAGCGTCTGATTAATTTTCACTAATCTTTCGGTGGCCGATTTTATATTTTTTTCATGATTAAGAGAAACTACTTCTGCATTGGTTCCCAGTTTAAGGGCGCACATTGCCAAAGCATCCTGTTTATCTCTTACATCAAAGTTCTGTTCAAAATCTTTAATCATATTTTCAATCTGCTTCCCCACTTTACGCAGCGTTTCCTCTTCTGCCGCGGGTACATTCAGCGGATATACTCTTCCTGCAATGTTGATGGTTATTCTCCTTACCTCCATTATAATCCACTGTTTTGAAGCTGTGCAATACAAAAGTCTACTTCTTTTACCAATCTGTTGATATGGTTTTTCATGAGTCTGTTGTGTTCAGGGTTCCCTGATATTGCTGAATAAAGCTTTATATTTTTCTGTTCTTCTGCTAATACCTGATTTTTTTTTCTCTCTGCATCATATTTCATCTTCAATTCACTATGCTCTGTATTTAATTCCGAATATTTTTCAGAAAGATTTTGGTAGCTTTTGTGTAAGCTGGTAATCTTTTTTTCTAATTCTGAAAAATTATTTTCTAATTCTTGAAGCATTTCAGGTTGTGATATTCTAACTATTAGCAAAAATAGGAAAATATTAGTACTAACAAAAATAAAAATCTTTATATTTTGACAAAAACGAAAAAGGAGATGCCAAGCACCTCCTTCTTATATTAATTTTATATTATATTATTCAAATTTCAATACAAACATGATGGCTCTTGTCTGTAATGTTGAAACTGCTGCAGACCAATAAGGCGGCGTTGCTGCATTATCAGAAACCATTTCATTATTCATAAAGAAAGTACCTCTGATTGCTGGAGTCAGCTTAAATTTATTAAAGTAAAACTGAATACCCATTTCTGCAGACCATGCAAAGTTGTGCGTTGTAGATCTGAAAGTCTGCTGTAAGTTATCATCTGCAGAATCAGAATTAGACTGCAAATTCACGATATAATTTACACCCGCTGCAACATATGGTCTTGAGTTATACCATCTTTCTCCATGTAGTTCTAAAAGAACAGGTATATCTACCAAAGTAGATTTTATTTCTCTTACTCTGTCTTTCTCTGTTAATGCAATAGGCGCAAATGGAGGATTTGTTAAGCTTCCATCCTGATATTGTGCATTGGTATCGGTATTAAATGTCAATTGTCTTTGTGCAAACTGTAACCCCGGCTCTACTCTTACATCCAAATAATCATTCAATCTGAATTTAGCAATAAGACCCGCTCCGAAACTCGTACTTTCCTTTGAAGATACAAGATTATGATTTTCATACATTCCGTATCGAGGATCTAGCACAATTTTATAGTCAATCATATTTCCATTTAAATAAAAACCCCAACTGATTTTTTTCTGGTCAAAGTCTTCCAACCTGTCCATCCTGTTACGGGTTCTAAATTGAGCATTTGCAACTGTTGCAAAACTTACTGAGGCTAAAACCAGAGCTTTTAATAGAAATTTATTCATAGGTTATTTTGTTGCTTTATAAATTGTGGCTATACCTAAACTTAATTTTTTGTATTCTACTTTTTTAAATCCTGTATCTAAAAGAATTTGTCTCATTTTTTCTCCAAACGGAAAAGCATTTACAGAATCGGGAAGATAAGTATACGCCCTGTTATCTTTAGAAACCAACCTACCGATTGCCGGTAATATATTTTTAAAATAAAACATATAAAATGGCCCTAAAAATCCTTCTACTTTCGAAAACTCAAGAATATAAACGCTCTTGTTTTCTTTCACTACTCTTCTCAGTTCTGATAAACCTTTATTCAGATTCTCAAAATTTCTCACTCCAAAAGCAACGGAAACTGCATCAAATCTATTGTCCTCGAAAGGTAAATTTTCTGCATCGCCCTTTTGCATGGAAATTTTGCCGTCTAAATTAAGTTTTTTTATTTTAATAACGCCAACATTTAACATTTGTTGCGATAAATCTAATCCAACGACCTTTGCACCTGTTCCTTTTTCAACAGCAATGGCTAAATCTCCGGTTCCTGTAGCCACATCCAGCGTTTCTTTAGGATTATCATAATTCATCCACTTCACCAATTTATTTCTCCAGAGAACATCTATTTTCATAGACAGCACATGGTTTAATAAATCATATTTAGGCGCAATGTTGTCGAACATATCCTCTACCTGACTCTTTTTGCTAGATTCAGAGTTGTAGGGCGTTACTTGGTTGATATCTTTTGTCAAAACTTAAAACTTGTAATATTCTTTATAATAATTTAGGTAATCCTGCTTTCGAAAAATCTTTGATCTTGATTCTACCTTCTGGATATTCTTGATCAGCTGATCATAATCTTCATCTACATTATAATAAAAATCATCTGTATAGAGCTTATTAAAATGTTTTGGTCCGCCGTAATAGTCTTTTCCGTCTATCTTGGTTTTATCCAACGCCAAAAGTAATGAATCTTTTTTAAGATTGTACCCATAATATTGATCATTGATATAATAATCTTTGTGCGCAATATTAATAAGACCCCGAATCTTATTTACTTCAAATGCAGAATCATACAGCATTTTCTTATTCTGATCGAAAACTTTTATGGAGTTTTTCCCTTTTTTTAAATCTACTTTCACAAACTGACCTGCCGAAACAATACCTTCTGCACCATTATTTATTTTATAATAATACGTATTGGGCGTAGGATTATCTACCAGATAATAGTTTTTCTTAGCAAGAAAAAAGTTGTATATACCAAAGGCTCCCACAAACACCACAGCTGCAACAAGTAAGCCCTTTAATGACGGATTGTTTTTCATAGATTGACAGAAACAATTTTTGCAAATTTAATAATATTTTTAATTCTTTCTTATTAATATTAATTATTAACTTTGCATCTTTAAAAAATTATACAAACGAATGCCGAATACAATCATTATTGGTTCCGGATCTTACCTTCCGAACAGAGTTATTGGAAGAGATTTTTTCTTAGATTCAGAGTTTTATTCAGAAGACGGGGTGAAGATTGATAAACCTGTAGAAGAAACTATTGCAAAATTTGTAGAAATTACAGAAATAGAAAACAGAAGATTTATAGACGAAGATCTTTCAAACTCACAAATCGGTTTTGAAGCTGCAAAAATTGCAATTGCAGACGCAAACATAGACCAGGAAGAGCTTGATTATATTATCTATGCAAGTAATTTCGGGGAAGTTACCGTAAACGGTTATGCTGATTTTATGCCGACCATGGCTGCACGTGTAAAAAATAAACTGGGTATCCAAAACAGAAAATGTATCACTTACGATATGCTTTTCGGTTGTCCGGGATGGGTTGAAGCAATGATCTTGGCTGATAATTTAATTAAAGCTAAAGTTGCTAAAACAATTTTGGTGATCGGAGCTGAAACGTTGAGTAGAGTAACCGATCCGCATGACAGAAACAGGATGATTTTCGCTGACGGAGCCGGAGCAGTAGTTGTAAAAGCTACAGAGCAGGAAAATGTAGGAATTATTGCTCACAACACCATTTGTGATAACGGTATTGAGCTGAATTATCTTGCAAACGGACCTTCTATTAACAAAGAAGCAGACCAGAAACGTCTATACGTAAGAATGTTGGGTAGAAAAATCTATGAATATGCTCTTAAAAATGTTCCTGTAGCCATTAAAGAAACCATTGATGATGCAGGATTATCTATTGAAGATATCGACAAAATTTTAATTCACCAGGCAAATGCTAAAATGGATTATGCGATGATCGAGAGACTTCACAAGCTTTACGATATCAAAGATTATGATCACGCTATTTCTCCAATGACGATTCAGGATTTCGGAAATTCTTCCGTAGCAACCATTCCTACCATGTTTGATTTAATAATTAAAGGAAAAATGAATGGTCATTCGTTTAAAGATAAAGGTAACATTGTGATGACTTCGGTTGGTGCCGGAATGAACATTAATGCTATCGTTTATAAATTTCCTTAAAAATTCAAGTAATTTAAATAAAGATATTGAAGCACAAAGGAAATTTTCTTTTGTGCTTTTTTATAAAATTCAGTTATGCAGAGAAATTTTTTAATTATTGCCGGAATTTTCCTTTTGATGGAAATCTACATTTATCAGGCAATAAGAACACTGACCGATAATTTTTGGATCAAACTTGGATATTGCATTCTTTATCTTGGAATTTACGGATTGTTTGCCTACGAAATCCTTACTTTCCAGAGAGGTGACAGAGATGCGCACAAACCTCATCTGATCAGTATTTTACTTCTCGTATTTATTCTTCCGAAAATATTTGTCGTTTTATTTCTTTTGATTGATGATATTTTCAGACTCGGAAGCTACGCTGTAGGATTTACAAGATCATCAGAAAACTTTTTCCCGGAAAGGCGCAAATTTTTAAGTCTTGTAGGATTAGGTTTAGGCGGAGTTCTTTCGGGTTTGTTTATCGATGGAATCACTTTCGGAAAATACAGACATAAAGTAAGAAAAGTAAAAGTAAAAATTGCGAATCTACCCAAAAGCTTTAAAGGATATAAAATCATTCAGATTTCAGACGTTCACAGCGGAAGTTTTGATGATCCGAATAAACTGGCTCATGCCATTGATTTAATTAACGAACAAAAACCTGATCTGGTTTTATTTACGGGAGATATGGTGAATAATGTCGCTGATGAATTCAAACCTTTCATTCCGTTGTTTTCTAAAATCACTGCGAAAGACGGTAAATTATCCGTCTTGGGAAATCATGATTATGGCGATTATGTAACCTGGAAATCTTTAGACGAAAAGAAACAAAATCTTGATACGCTGATTGATTATCAAAAACAGGCAGGTTTTGATATGATGCGAAACGAACACCGAATTATCGAAAAAGACGGTGAAAAATTATACATTTTAGGCGTAGAAAACTGGGGATTGAAACCTTTCCCTCAATTTGGCCAAATCGACAAAGCTTTAGAAAACGTTCCGCAAAATGCAGCTAAAATTTTAATGAGCCACGATCCTACACATTTTGATTACGTGGTAAAAAAACATCCTGCCAATATTTCTTTAACGCTTTCAGGTCACACCCACGGAATGCAGTTTGGTTTAGATTTAAAAAATGTAAAATGGTCGCCTGTACAATATAAATATCCAAAATGGGCTGATTTATATGAAAGTGAAGAAAAATTATTGTACGTGAACCGTGGTTTCGGAGTTTTAGGTTATCCCGGAAGAGTTGGCGTTTTGCCAGAAATTACACTTCTCGAGCTTTCGTAATTCAAAATTTCTCATTCAAGATTCAAGATTGAGAGTAGTTATGATTACAATTTTCAATCTTGAATCCAGAATTTGGAATGCGGAATTAGAATATGTAATCTTTCATCCTCGAAGTAGCCAATTCTTTCTCATTAATCCACGAAAGAAAAGCTTCCAGTTTATCTTCCATCTTCTTGCCTAAATTATAGCTTCTGTAGAAAGGAATTTTAAACTGATATTTATAAATGTCGGTAAATTGCCAGGAATCAAGATAAACCAATACAAAATCATCTTTTTTTAAAGTTTCAAAAACCATATTCTGATAATATTGCATCGGCAAAACCTGAAAAACAAAATCGTTATAAGGAAGCTGGCTGTAAGGAGAAATACTTTCGGGAACAATGCTTACACCACTATCTTCGATGATCTCGGAACTTCTTTTTAATCTTTTAAACGGAAAAAGAATATTGGCATTATCGATGTTCGAAATATAATTAAAACCAATTGATTTTAATTCTTCTAAAGAAAACTGCAGATTTTTCTGACGGATTCCTTTGATCTGCTTTTCAAGAAAATCCTGAGTAGATTTCTTTACTTCTTCTATTCTTGCAAGACTGGAGTCTTTATTGTAAAAAGCAATTTCGTGCCCTTGAGCAGAAATTGCTTTTAATAAATTCTGAAGTTTTCCTGCAATGGAAACTTCCACAAAAAAACTTGCTTTTGTATCGTGAATATCTAAAATCCTGAGAATTGCTTTGGTATTACTTTCAGTAATTTTCAATCTTTCTTCATCAGAGCTATTTGTGCCGTTTTTGGTTTCGGCTTCAATATTCAGGATGTTAAAAGTCAACAATATCATTCAGGATTATTTTAGATTATATTTTAAAAATAATAATTTAATTTTTGTTCAATTTCACTTTAAGGTTTTTGATCATATCTTTAGACATTTCAGAAATTCCGAAATCATATGATAGTCCCCAGTCTTTTTTCGCTACAGAATCATCAATTGAAGCCGGCCATGAATCTGCAATTGCCTGTCTGAAATCGGGTTTGTAATCTATTTCAAATCCAGGGATTTCTTTTTTGATTTCTGCAGCCAGCTCTTTCGGAGTGAATGACATTCCGCCTAAATTATAAGATGAGCGAACTGTGAGACTTTCTTTCGGAGCTTCCATTAATTTCAATGTGGCATTGATCGCATCATCCATATACAACATCGGCATTCCTGTATTTTCAGAAATAAAACTTGTATATTTTCCTTCTTCAATCGCTTCATAAAAAATTTCAACGGCATAATCGGTTGTTCCGCCACCTGCAGGAGTTTTCCATGAAATCAGACCCGGATAACGGATGCTTCTTACATCGACTCCGTATTTATCAAAATAATATTCGCACCATTTTTCACCAGCCATTTTAGAAATTCCATAAACGGTTGTAGGATTTAAAACAACATCCTGTCCAACATCATGTTTCGGAATTCCTTTTCCGAAAACCGCGATCGAACTTGGCCAGAAAATCTTTTTTAGCAAACCTTCTTTTGCCAGTTCACAAAAATGAAGAAGTGGCTCAAGGTTTAATTTCCATGCAAAAATCGGCTGCTTTTCTGATGTCCCCGATAAAAGGGAAGCCAGGTGATACACCGTGGTGATCTCATAATCTTTGATCACCTGTCTTACAAGCTGTGTATTGGTAACGTCCATTCTTTCATAATGTCCTGCAGAGGTAATTCCTTTTTGCCATCTGTCAAGACCCGAAGCTACCACATTATCTGCACCGTGAATCTCAACAAGCCTGTTTGTAAGCTCGGTACCGATTTGCCCTAAAGCTCCCGTAATCAATATTTTTTCCATAGTAGGTTTCTTTTACTCATATTAGATTTCGCAAAAGTAAAAAAATCAAACTAACCAAAAATAAAAAAGGTGCGCAAAAACACACCTTTTTTTAAATACATTTGAATAATATTTAGAAACTCACATTAATTCTTGCAAAAAGAAACCTTCCATTCATCCCAAACTGAGAAACATTTCGGGAATAAACAAACTGATTGGCATTTGATAAATCAATGGTTGACGGAGTTCCGGAATAAACCACATTTCCGTTACCATCTACTCCTGTAGCTCTTTTAGCGGTAACCGGACCGAAATTCTGATCCGGATAAATATCAAATAAATTATTTGCGCCTATGGTAAGTTTAAATGATTTTGAAAAATTGTATCCTACAGATAAATCTGTGATAACTTTTCCACCCCAAACCGGATGTTCAGTTTCTACTGCTTGCCCGTTGATTACCTGAGCCTGAACGATTCCGTCTCCGTTTACATCTACTGTATTCGGATCTGTTACTTTTCCGAAAAATACATTTCTTACAAGAAAGCTCAGTTTATTTATTTCTACTGAATTATTCAAAGATGCTTTAAATCTTGGAATAGCTTCTTCAACATACACTCGGCTCGCTTCAGAATAATATCTGTTGACCTGCCCAGCATTAACCAAAACATCAGATCCATGAATATCTCCCACTCTGTTTGTTTTGGAAACTGTAACAGCAAAATCCGAATTTAATCCTACTTTACCGATACGAGCTTTGTGAGAAACCACTCCTTCAATTCCTTTAGTTTGAGTGTCGATGGCATTAGCAAAGAATGTTGCTGCAGTAGCATTTGCCGCATCAAAAGCCAACTGCAGATTTCTAAGAGGTGTACCATCTGCTTGAATTCCTGTTGGTCTTGAAAATTGATCGGTAAGAACCACTCTATCATTCACTCTTACATAATAACCATCTAAAGTTACACTAAGCTTTGCTGCCGGAAATTTAGCGGTAAAACCTGCAGAATAACTCTTCGATTCTTCTTGCTTTAATTGTGGAATTCCCAAGATCTGCGCAGCTTTAGAATCATTAGAAAATGTACCCACCTCAAAAGGAACTCCGCCAACAAACTGAGTAGAAGTTGAATTAAAATACATCTGCTGCAAAGATGGTGCTCTGAATCCTGTAGAATGAGCTGCCCTGAAATTTATATTATCAGTGATTTTATAACGGGTAGCCAGCTTATAATTAAAAGTAGAACCAAAATCTGAATAATTTTCATAACGTAAAGCCCCACTTACGAGCCATTTATCGGTGATATCTAATTCCGTATCTACATAAAGCGCTACAGAATTCCTTCCTTTACTTAAAGCGTTCTCAGGTCTAAATCCGGGGAATACCTGAGAACCTCCTGGTCTTGCATTTCCATAAAAATCAGTAGGTTTTAAAGAAGTGGGTGTAGAAGAATTCTGTACATTGCCATTAATGTCATAAAGTGCCCATGAAGCTTCTTCACCACTATTAATTTTAAAATTCTCAAACCTGGCTTCACCACCAAAAGCAAGATTAAAACCTTTCAGCCAATCGAATTTAGTATCAAAATCTGCATTGATCGTATTTTGTGAGAAACCAAGACCTCCTGCATCGAAACTTGTTTTGCTTGGATATGGTAAACTTGCATTCGCTGTGTTTTCAATGGTATAATCGAAAGTATTTCTTCCAAAAGTATTGCTTATATCATAGCTCACTTTTCCTAATTTGCCTTTAAAACCAGCTGCAAAAGAAACATCAATAACATTTGAAGAAATCTCAGGTAAAAAACCATTAGGGTAAATAGACGTAGAAGTTCTGTTCTGATTCGGAAATCTGTAAAAGCCTGCTGCGTTTCCATTTCTGTAAGAATATCCTCCAAAAGCGTACCCTCTTACTCCCGATGAAATTTCAAATTCAGAATTTACAAACAACTGACCACTCGTAAGTTTTGATTGCCCAACTCTCATATTAAAATCATCTCTGGTTAATCCTCTATATGCCAATTCATTATTGGTAACATCAAAATTCAATGCGGTCTGCATCGCAGAAATGGTATTGGCATTCTGAATCTGGTTAAACTGTTGTGTAGTGAAATAAGAAACTCCCTGAGAATATTGTTTGATATAATCTAAAATCTGGGTAGAATTGGGCGTATTATTGATATTGCCAAAAAGTGAAGAGATATTTACGCCATCATTTAAAGCACGCTGTTCAATCGCATTGTAAGCATTAAAAATATTTGAAGTTGTTGCTCTTGCTCTTCCTGTATCGTCCCGATTCAGTAAGCTACCAGTAAAGTTGATAAAACCATTGTTTCCTAAATTAGTACCATAGTTAAGATCGAGCTGATATTTACCTACATCCCAACCTCCGGAATGATCATTCGAACCACTGGAATTGAAAGCTCCTGCTGTAATCGCCGCCGTTAAATTCTTTGTATTTCTTTTCATGATAACATTGATCACTCCGGCAATGGCATCAGAACTATATTGAGCTGAAGCACCATCTCGCAAAACCTCGAGTCTTTCAATAGCAAAAGCAAGAATTGCATTAAGATCTGTTCCTACTGAGCCTCTTCCAGGTGAACCATTAATATTAACCAATGAAGAAGTGTGTCTTCTTTTTCCATTTAACAATACAAGTACCTGATCCGGACCTAAACCTCTGAGCTGTGCAGGATCTATATGATCTGTTCCATCTGCGACGGTAGTGGAGTTTGAGGTAAATGAAGGTGCTGCATAATTTAAGATCTGCGTAAGATCAGTCTGCGGACTCAATACGGATTGCGAGCTTATATTGATGACATCTACAGGAACGGGAGTGTCGGTAGCAACTCGGTTTTTATTTCTAGAACCAACTGTTATTCTTACTTCTTCTACTGTTTTTATTTTTAAAGAATCTGTGTTTTGCGCATGTAGACCTGCAGAAATAAAAAACAAGACACCTATAGAAATAATTTTCTGATAATTTTTCTTCATATTTATGTTTTTGCGTTATATTTAAGTTTTCAAACATAACAATAAAAATTCAATTAATCACAAAATCAATAAGCAAAATGTTGAAATAATTATCAATAATTCAATTTAATTAACATAATATTAAAAATTATATAATTTTTAAATATTTAAACAATCCTATTTATAATTATGAAAAAAATACTGATAATTGCTATTCTTGCAACATATAACATTTACTCCTCTCAATTTACCTCATTCAATATTGTAAAAGAAGTGAAGGTGAAAAATAAGGGTGTTGTGGTTTCAGCACATCCACTTGCCAGTGAAGCAGGGGCAAAAGTTCTCAGAATGGGTGGAAATGCGTATGACGCTATTGTTGCTACTCAATATGCACTTGCCGTCGTTTATCCCCAAGCCGGAAATATTGGTGGTGGCGGATTTTTAGTCGGTGTAAAAAATAACGGTGAAAAATTCACCCTCGATTATCGTGAAACTGCCCCATACAAAGCAACTCACGATATGTATATTGATAAAAACGGAAAAGCAAACATTGATCTTTCCCAAAACGGAAGATTAGCAGTAGGAATTCCGGGAAGTGTTGCCGGTTTTTTTGCCACATTAAAACATTGTAAACTTTCAATGGATCAACTGATTCAGCCTGCAATAGATTTAGCCGAAAAAGGATTTGCAGTAACAGAACAGGAAGCCAATTTATTAAATTCAAACAAAGAATATTTTCTTAAGCATAATCAATTTTCGATTGCTTTCGTCAAAAATACTTTCTGGAAATCTGGGGATCTTCTGATTCAAAAAGATTTAGGTGAAACTTTAAAATTGATTCAGAAATTGGGTTTGAAAGGATTTTATGAGGGCAAAACTGCCGATTTATTGGTTTCTGAAATGAAAAGAGGGAACGGCATCATCACATTGGAAGATTTAAAAAACTACAAAGTTGCCGAAAGAAAAGCTTTAGAATTTGAGTATAAAGGAAATGATGTAGTTTCAATGCCATTGCCTTCAAGCGGTGGAATTTTATTAGCCCAAATGCTCACAATGTCCGGCTATGAAAATTTGGAAAAATATCAGCAGAATTCAGCCAATGCAGTTCAGATAATGGTGGAAGCTGAGCGAAGAGCTTATGCGGACAGAGCAGAATACATGGGCGATCCTGATTTTATCACCGATAAAACTTCTTATCTGATTTCTGATGAATATTTAAAAAACAGATGGAAAAGTTTTAGTTTCAATAAGGCAACGCCAAGTTCAGAAGTCGGGAAAATCATTAAACAGCCCAAAGAATCAACCGAAACCACCCACATTTCTGTAATTGATAAAGACGGAAATACTGCATCAGTCACTACAACACTAAACGGTTTATATGGAAGTAAAGTTGTTGTTTCCGGAGCCGGATTTTTCTTAAATAATGAAATGGACGATTTTTCTATAAAACCCGGCGTACCCAATATGTTCGGAGCTGTAGGCGGAGAAGCGAATTCTATTCAGCCTAATAAAAGGATGCTTTCTTCGATGACTCCAACAATTGTTTTGAAAAATAACAAACCTTATATGGTTGTCGGAACTCCAGGTGGAACTACGATTCCGACCTCTGTTTATCAATCTATCGTTAATGTGATCGATTTTAAACTGAATGCAAACACTGCTGTAAATTCTCCAAAATTTCATCATCAATGGCTTCCTGAAACGGTAGCTTTTGAAAAAAATTTCCCAGAAACTACAATTAATGAATTAGAAAAATTAAGCTATAAAAGTGAAAAAAGAAATCAGATCGGAAGAACAGAAATGATTCTGATTGATGAAAATGGAAACATTCACGCAGTTGCGGATGGTCGTGGTGATGATTCTGTTGCGGTGGAATAATTTCCTATATTTATTCTAAACCTCATAGGTTTTAAAAACCTATGAGGTTTGTGTAAGGAATCATTTTTCGGCGGTGCTTTCAGCACCGCCTTTTAAAAACAGAACTTCCCTATTAGTGGTAGGTTGCGATTTTTTTGTTTGCAAAAATTCCAACATTTTACCGACATTCAAATTTCAAACCCTATAAAAGAATTCAGATGTAAATATACAATTTTATATATGACAGCGACATATTTATTGATAACTTTAGCAATGATAACAATAATCAAGTACTGAAATGGAAAACTTTAAAATTGATTTAGAAGCTTGGAAATACGCTTTTGAAAAAGCAAAAGAAGATAGAGATAAATATTTTGAATGGATAAAAAATGAAATTGAAATAGTAACTGACCTTATAAATAAATACAACAAATTATATGTTTTAGGAGGATTAGGAGCAAAACTCCTTCAAGCTAGCCCTAATCTCTTCAACCAATCAATGGAAATTTTTGAAGCAATGGGAAATGATGTTGAAGAGTCAGACAAAATAAAGCGTGATGAAGAAATTGAAGTACTTCTTGAATATGCTATGAATATTAGCCTCGCAAGTGAAAATAAAAATGATACAATACCAACCCTCGATAACATTAATGAAATAATAGCACAATTGTCAAAGATTAAGTTAAATGTAGGGTTTTATGAAATGACATCTGAATTACCAAAGGATGGTAATGTGTTTGATCATCTATTAAAATTTACTACAATGGAGGATAATCTTCATGTGCGAGGTAATGGCTATGAACAACATATAGTAGAAGTTTACAAAGAAATATTTGAACCATTTGATGATTTTTTACAGAAATTCTACGGTTTTGACTCGCAGGATATTTTTAATGTCGTAAAAAAATTAGATGAATTAGTAGTTTCAAAAATAGGAAATCCATTTGGAAGCTCCATTGCTCATAAAAGATTTGTTGAATGGGATGAGAATAAAGGGGAAGAAGCTATAAAGGAAGACATGAGAAAAGGAAAGCACTTCATGACACAATTTTTAGAAGATAATCCTGATTTAACAGATGGTAAACATTTACTAAACGTAATTGGTGTAGACTTAGATGATGTTAGAAGTTATGATAGATTGTTTTGGGTTCTTCCTCAAACATCTAAGGAAGGCAAAATTTTCGAATTACTTTCCCAAAAATTTAACGATAATAAAGATTTTTTAATAGGAAAATTCGGTGGATTTCCTCTTGGTGATACAACAATAAAAACTCAACCTCTTGTAAATATTCAAGATAAATATTATTCCTTTTCTACAAGTTTAGCTTTCAGAAATATTTTCGAAATAACAACAAATCTTTTGGAAAAAGCAGATTCAATTTATTTTGAGCAAAATTTTAAAAATAATACAAATCAAAATTCTAAAGATAATTATATAGAAAAGAAAACTAAAGAAGTTTTTGAAAGTTTTCTGCCTAAAGTGAAATTTTATCATTCATTGGATTATAAAATTATTCATAAAATGGAAATGAAAAAGCTACAGAATTAGACATTTTAGGTGTAGGAGAAAATCATATCTATATTATTGAGGTTAAAGCAGGTGAACTCAATTCAAAACATAAAAGAGGGGCTTTGAAAGGATTGAAAGATAGATTACGAGAAACTATTAACGCAGGTACTTTTCAATGTTATAGAGCTGAAAAATATATTGAGGAAACTCAAAATCCAATTTTTACTTATGTGGAAGAAAATAGCCGAAAGACTTTAGTTATTGACAAAACAAAGAAAAAAGAAATCATCAAAATATCTGTAATGTTTGAACATTTTGCAAGTATTGCTGTAAATCTCAAATATTTAATTGAAAATGGTGTATTAAGCTCTGATTATAAATGGACATGGATTGTTTCTCTCTACGATTTAATGGTTTTTAGAGATTTAATAAACTCTGAAGAGGATTTTGTTGAGTACATTCACCATAGAATTAATCTGTATGAAAGAAATGATATAGAATTTCAGGATGAAATTGATATATTGGGGTTCTTTTTCGAAGGAAAATTACCTCTCCATCCCGAAACTACAGAAGATAAAATAAATATAGTTTCATATAGAGATGACATTGATAATTACTATACTAAAACAGGAGTAGGGATTTCTAGTGAAAAACCAAAAAGAAAATAATTACCTGTTTTTCAATGATTTAAAAAAAGATTTAAATATACAATTTAAAAAACTCAATACAATCATTAATACAAAAATATTCATATAGATATTTTAAGAGCCAGACTACTACAATTCCATAAATCAGGCTCTTTTTCATTGATTACCCATATAGCTAAAAATTGTGGAATTTTAATATTTTGAAAAATCAACAAGTAATTAAATAAAGTACCATTTTAGATATATAAATAATAAAGAGAGACCAACACCTCAATTAGTATAAATAGCTCCTTTTTGCCTTACTTTTAGATTTGTCGATAGTGAGAATTATATTTTCTTTGAGTGGTCTATCCTTGTTTCTTTCCACATTAAATTAAACTCTATAAAAAATATTTTTATATTTGGGTTTATACATTATTTTATGCCAATTTTAAAACCTCAAATTATCCAATCTAATATTCGAGATTTGGAAGCTTCTCGTAATAATCAATATAATAGATACTTGTTGAATAAAATCTCTGTTATTATTGAAGGACTCGTTAAATCTAAAGATAAGAATTATGGAGAACGTTTTAAAGAAATACAGTTAATTTTAGCAGGTTTGCGTGAACCTTATGATATTAGTACTGGAAATCTAATTAATGCTGAGACTAAATCTATCATACTTGACCTTTACGAAGAAGTAATTGAAATTCTAAAATCATACTAATAACTTGAAATATCTTAATCATACTGATTGGTACAAGAAAGAATTTAAGTCCTTGAAATTAAAGGAATGGGAAAATATTCTTTCACAAAATTTATTAGAAAATCATTATCAAAGATATTTAGCTGATAACGCTGGAATCTTTCTAAGCAATCATAATTGTCATTTAGTGATTTCTAAATTGAAGTTTGGAAGCGAATTAGAAACTGATTTCATAACCTTAACAGATGGTTTCAGCAATGGAAATATGTTTGAACTTATTGAAATCAAGCAACCATCAGCTAAATTATTTACAAATAAAGGATTGATGACAGCAGAATTTAATAGGGCAACTCAACAGATTAGAGATTGGAAAAGATGGCTAATGGATAATAGAAATTGGATGGGAAAACATCTACCAACTATAAATAAAAAAATATCTAATCCAACTCATTTCAAATTTAAAATTATAATTGGTAGAAGATTATCTAATCAATATGATATTGAAAAAAGAAATCAAATAGCCGAAGAAATTGGAGCAGAAATAAGGTCATTCGACTATTTGACTGATACATTGAAAAGACGGGAATTTTATCCAACGGCTTGGTTGGAAAGCGAAGCACATGAGTTTTATGGATATGAATTAGCCAATCCTTTTTTTAAAGCTACAACCGATTCCTCTTGGAAAAAGTTTTGTAATAATCAAAAAATCTCAACTTTTCATTTTTACAGTCATCATTATGAACAGCTATTAAAAATGAGAAAATATAACTCATATTAACATTACATATTATTTTTCACTTTCTGAACAGTTCCGATGCTTACCGAGCAAATTTTAGCAGTATCTCTGATAGAATTTCCTTTCTTTAAGTTCTTAATCACCTCTTTATACTTGAATAGAAAGTCTTCAATACTTTCAGTAGAGCCTTTCTCACGACCTTTGTAGATACCTTTAGCCTTTGCAATTGCAATACCCTCTCGTTGACGTTCTAAAATGGTTTCTCGTTCCATTTCGGCTATGTTAGCCATAACAGAAATAATAAGTTTAAATGCTTGATTCTCTTTCCCCTTAATCAGACTTTCGATTCCGAGATTATCTACTTTGAGAATAACGCCCTTTTCTTTGAAAAATTCCAGAGTCGTAAGAATGTCATACAGGTTTCTTCCGAGCCTGTCAATAGAACTTACCGAAACGTAATTAATCTCATTATCTTCAATTGCTTTTATTAGTTCTTTTCCCTGTTCTCTATCCTTAAAGGGTGTAGAACCGCTAACAACATCAATAAATATTCTTTCTCCCTGCGCTTGTTTCTCTTCTTGTCTTGCGGTGTTCTGCGCTCCTGTACTGACTCTAATATATCGTGCTTTCATACTTTAAATTGTTATAAAGCACCTCGCAATTAAGCAAGGTGCAAAGATTAATATTGTAATTAGTTTCTGAAATAATATCCGTTTGAGGTCATGTAGCTATACATTAAATCCCTTGCGGTTGCTTCCCAATCAATGTAAATGTAAGAAGGCAGGTTTTCAGGAATTGAGCCGTCCTGTTCTAAAATCTCCTGTGCAAAATCCTCATCTGAATTATACTGTCCGAAATAAGAATCTGAAAGACTATCTAAAAGGTCTTGCACGTCCTTATGATAGTAGCTCATGCACTCTGCATAGGCTTCTACAATCTCAAAATCATAATCCGAATTATTAATTTGTTCGGCTATTTCGTAAATATCTGCTGAAAGATGGCTTTCACTGACTAGCTTTTGTTTGATAAAGAACTGACTACATTCATAGTCCTGAAACATAAATTCGGGTTCTTGCTCGTCTTGGTGTAGTTCCCGCATAGCTTCTAAAAGCTCGTCATAATTTGAATAGTTTGATAATTGAAGCCATTCTCCGTAAATGCTTCCTGAATTGTACTTGCCATAAGTACCGACATAGATTTGGAAGTCCTCCAAACAATTTTGTAACTTTGTCATTGTAGATAAGTTTTAATTACACGTTAAAATTTTAAACATCCCCGCTCAATAGTTCCAATATTGACGGGGTTTTTTTGTTGCTTTTATTAGTCGAAAATTGTGCCAAATGTTCTAAAATTAGCATACTTTTAAATGAAACAGCAATAATATTTTTAACACGTAAAAAATTTCTTGAAACCTGTTCTAACTTTGGGTTACAGTCTAAAAATATTCAAAAAAAAGTGTTGAGGTTCTTACACCTCCCGAAAACTTCTGTCCGACTTTCAGCAGGTGGGGGTACTACCAAAAACTTGCCCTACGGTGGGTACTTTTGTTTAGATACCTTCTCTATTGATAGATATTGTTGAGATTTATAAATATATTTGTAAAAAGCATCAGATGAAGTATATTGAAAAGCATAAAACTTTAATCATTTTATTATTTTTTTTCGTAGCCTTTAACCATTTTATAATTTCAAACTATCAAGAATTTATTGTTGATAAATTTTTGGTAAAAGCAGACAATTCAGTATTGATGGATGGCATTATTATATTGCTTGTTATCTTCTCTGTAGTTTGGATTATATCGAAAATAAAAAAAGGATTTTTTGTAAAATCTGAAAAATTGATTTATCCAGTTATTGGCATCATTGCTTATACAATAATTAGAGTAAATTATTGTGATTCATTAATTCCCTTTAAACATTTTGAAACTCTAAAATATTTTGATATTGTATATATCATTTGTTTAATTCCTATTAGTTTAATACTTGCATTACCAAGGCCAACTAATAATTATCAAAATGATAAATTTTATGATGATAACCCTATTATCAATAGTGATAATGATATTTTAGGAAGGAAAACGAAAGCAATTCAAATTGCCAGATTGGTGAAAAATAACAAATCTAAAAGTTCAATTGCTATTGGAATTGTGGGTAAATGGGGTGATGGAAAGTCTTCATTTATGAATTTAATTGAAGAAAATTTAAAGGAAGACAAAAGATTTATAATCGTGCAGTTTAATAGTTGGCTTAATATTTCAGTTAAATCAATTATTCAAGACTTTTTTAATACCGTTGAAAAAGAAATTGCGCCTCACAGTTTGGATATTTCTAAAGAACTTAAAAAGTACGCAAGTAACGTTTTATCAGTAAACAAAAATACCACTACTGAAACTCTTCTAAATGCAATTAATTTAATGCCCGAAAATAGTCTTTCGGACGATTTTGATAATCTAAATCATCTTTTAAATAGATTGAATAAAAAGGTTATTGTTTTTTTTGATGACCTTGACAGACTACAGCCTAATGAGGTGTTTGAAGTACTAAAATTAATACGAAACACTGCATCCTTTGATGTTTTCAACTACATTGTAGGATATGATAAAGAATATATTAATGAAGCACTTAGAAATAATCAAATCCCAAATCCTGAAAAATATTGTGAAAAAATATTTTTGAAAGAGTTTCCATTAGCTCCAATAACACAAAAAGACATCAATAAATACATTAAAGTAAGATTTATAGAATTTCTGCCAACAAAGCATGACGATATAAATGAAGCCTTTTCTGACATCAATATACACTTAGATTACTATCAAGGAAATATTTTTAGCTCCATTAAGAATATAAGAAATGCTAAGAGATACTTAAATGAACTTCGAATAAGTATAGAAGGAATAGAGAATGAAATTGATTTGAAAGATTTTATGTTAATCAAACTCTTAAAATTCTCATATTATGACGTTTATAGGTTGCTATTTGACAAACAGCAATTTGTTGATAAAAAAGGTGATGAAGCCTATGATAGGAATGAAAAATACAATAGTCATAAGTTGAAAGAAAAAGATAAAGATAAAAACAGCTTACCTTTTTCAATAGGAAAAAACTTTAATAATTCAGTATTAAAAGAAGCAATAGAAAAAATTGGAATATACAACAACTTTGAAATTGACTCTATTGGAATCATCTGTGATAGAATTTTTAGAGATACTTTTGGCAATAAAACTACTAAATCACTATCTTTAGCATACGGTCAAAATTATTACAAATATTTCAACGATGAAATTGATAGTTCTGATTTTTTGTACGCAGAGTTTTTAATCTTTATTACTTCTGATTTTTCAAAAATGACAGAAATTGTTGATAAAGCTAAATCTGATGATAAGATATTAGCATTAATGTTATTTATTTATAAACTTAATGTCTTTGAAGACCTTTCATCAAAAGCGCAATATCAAAATTTTCTAAAAACACTTTTTTACATTGCAAATTTAGAGGCTGATGGAAGAAAGGGCTACTTCGGTATAGACCATGATTTTCTTTACAATACTATAAATAATTACAATAATAAAATTGTATCAAAGTTCAATTTCACAAATGAAGAGGAGTTAAAAACATTTATAAAATCAATATTTTATCGTGAAAAAGAATATTATGATTTTGAACCTAATTATTTAAAGTCAGTGTATGATTATCATGGTACAAGTAATTCCTTAACAATGCCATTCACTAAGGATGAAATTATTGAATATCTAATTTTTTGTTTTAATATCAATTGTAAAAAAATAGAATCAGTTGATTCCGTTTTTTGGGATTGTTACAGATTATGTTTTATTAAAGATTGGAAAAAGAAAGACTCGAATTCATATAGTGGATTTACAAGAATTATTGAACCTATCAAGGAAAAACTACTGTATGAGATTATACCAAAATTTTTAGACAATTTTTTAGTTAATATTGTTACTCCTCAAGATTACTATGGTGAAAATGAAGATTCTTATAAAATTGCAATTTCAAAATATTCTCCTATTGATTTATTTATTTCAGTTCAAGATTTTATAGAATATCTTGAATCAGAAAGATTAAAAGAGAAACTTTCCGAATTTCGTTCAGAGTTTATTGCAGAGTTTTTAATTTTTATAAAAGAGTTTCAGGTTGAATCAAAATTCATTGATTTTAATTTCACTTATCAACCCATAAAACAGAAATTAGAAAGAATTAAAAAGCAAAATGACAAAAATAAATAAAAATGCTAGAAAATTTACTAATTGTTAGAGATACAAGAAAAGACATTAACAACTAGTTTAATACTTGAAGAGATTAATTTTAATCTTCTTTTATTTATACATGGAGAAGCCATCTAATTACAGATAACCTATGAAAATTTTAAGGTTTACAACAAACAGGCATTGTAAATGTAATGAAATTTTAAAAACTTTGGTTATTTATTCATAATATTGTATTTCAGTTAAACTAATACATCTTATGGCACAATCAAATTTTAAAGTGGGAGACATTGTAAGACTAAAATCAGGTAGTCCTGATATGACAATTAATGAAATAGCAACATCAAAGGGCACTTATTCAGGTAGAGAAGATCTCAAAATAAACAAAGTTAGAGCACAATGGTTTGTGAATACGACATTACATAGTGGTGATTTTACTGAACCACAATTAGAAAAAGTTGAAAAAACCGCAGATGAGTATTTTTCTTAGTTATTAATATAAAGAATAATTTAATATTCTTTTCTTTAAACAATTATCTACATGTATCTCAGTATCTAACTATATTATGAAACCAAGACTATTTATTGGCTCATCTAAGGAATCCCTTGATGTTGCATATTCTATCCAAGAATCACTTAATTATGACGCAAACTGCACTGTATGGACACAAGGTATATTTCAGTTGAACAAAACATCTCTAGATAGTTTAATTAAGGCATTAGATAATTTTGATTTTGCAATTTTTGTGTTTAAACCTGATGATGTTACAATGTACGTCTTCAAACTAACTTGGACATTTTGGAATAAATCCTTAAGGAGTATTTAGGGTTATAAATTTATTAATTTCTGTTGAAAATACAACTGTCTTCTTTTTCGGATTGAATCCGATTTTATTTG
>NZ_MAUH01000031.1:0-25865 GCF_001693475.1 Chryseobacterium sp. CBo1 | reverse complement strand
GATGTCTTTTACGAATTTTTCGGAACTTTTCTTTTTAGGTGTTTCCATAATTAAATGTAATTCTTTTTTTGAAAACACTCCTTAACTTTTATACTATATAATGTCTACTTTTTGCTGACGATTTACAGTAATACTTCAGAAGGAACAGCTGCGATTACTCAGATGAAAGAGCTTCAACAAAGTGGTCAGGTATTTACCAATCAACCAACCGATTTTTCTAAAAGTTCTGATAAAAAATACAGAACGATGAGATTGGCATTGTCTGCAACAGGTGAATATACAGCATTCCATGGTGGAACAGTTGCTTTAGCACTTGCTGCTATGAATACAACAATGACGAGAGTAAATGGGGTTTTTGAAAAAGATCTAGCTTTACACTTAAATATTCAGAATTATCCTGCCATTATTTACACTAATGCTGCTCAAGATCCTTACACAGGTAACTTAAATGTACAGTTGCAACAAACTTTAACATCGATAGTAGGAAATGATAATTATGATATCGGGCATGTATTTAATGCTGCGGGAAATAATGGAAATGCAGGATGTATTGGCTGTGTATGTATAAACCCAGCAACACCAACAACAACTGCAAAAGGATCAGGTTTTACACAAAGTACAAGTCCTGTAGGTCCTGGTTTTGATATTGATTTTGTAGCTCATGAAATGGGTCACCAATTGGGAGGTAATCATACATTTGCACATGCTTTAGAAGGATCCGGTACCAATGTTGAACCAGGCTCAGGATCTACAATTATGGGGTATGCCGGAATTACAGGTGCAACTACTGATGTACAGACAAATTCTGATCCATTCTTTCATAAAGTAAGTATACTTCAGATTCAGAATAATTTGAATGTAAAAGCTTGTGATGTGGAAACTACGATTAATAATAATCCACCAGTAATCGCTGCTTTACCTACATATAATATTCCTAAAGGAACTGCGTTTGTTTTAACTGCTTCTGCCACAGATCCAGAAAATGACCCGCTTACTTATATGTGGGAGCAAGTAGATAATGCTTCAGTTGTAATTAATAAAACAAATATTGGATCTACGACTACAGGGGCAACTTTTAGGTCATTGGTGCCTACAGCTAGTGCTACAAGATATTTTCCTAAGTTAGCATCAGTTTTAAATGGAGTTTTAGATAACTCTAACGATGAATGGGAATCAGTTTCAAAAGTAGCTAGAACTACAAAGTTTTCGGTTACAGTAAGGGATAATAATCCTATAGCAACACAACAACAAACTCAATTTGCTGAACAAACTATTGTTGTAGGTAATGAAGGTCCATTTAAACTAAATACAATTTTTGCAAACATCAGTATTCCTACTCCAATTGAATGGGATGTAGCAGGAACTAATGCTGCACCATACAATGTTGCTAATGTTAAAATTGACTATACTGTTGATAATGGTGCTACTTGGACTGTTTTGAGCGCTTCTACACCTAATGACGGAACAGAAAATTTCACGTTTGCATCATCTATGAATGGTCAAACGATTAAAGTGAGAGTATCTTCAATTGGAAATGTATTTTATGCGATAAAATCTATTACTGTAACTCAATTTGCTCCTTGTAATGGTACTGCACCATCAAGTATTGTAGTTAATAATGTTACAACTAGTTCTGCAACAGTAAACTGGGCGCCAGTTGCGAATGCTACTTTTGTAGTCAGATATAAAAAGATTGTTGATACGAGTTGGACGACTTTGACGACATCGTCAACAACTATTGTACTTCCGAATCTTCTTGATGGTACTGCTTATGAAGTACAAATAGCAACTGTTTGTAGTGGAACTCAAGGTAGCTTCTCCGCTTCTTCTAACTTTACTACAACAGCAATGACCACTTATTGTCCAGTAGTTTCAGGGGGTGCTACTGATGATTATATTTCAAATGTAAGTTTGGCTAATATGACTAATGCATCAGGTGCAAGTACTTATACTAGCTATGTTTCTAATCCTGCATTACAGATTAATTTAAATTCTGGTGCTACGTATACATTATCAATTACTAGAGCTTACTTGCAAAGTCCTGGTGGGCCTTATCCTGCAGCAACATCTGTATGGATGGATTACAATAGGAATGGTGTTTTTGAAGAGTCAGAGAGAATACTGACATCTCCTACCGCTAATGGTACTCCAAATCCTCTTACCTTCGCATTCACAGTTCCAAATAATGCAGTTCAAGGTCTTGGATTAAGAATGAGAGTTGGTATGCTATACGTAAATTCTGCAGGTGTATCTTTGATAGGAGCATGCGGTAATTATGCAAATTATTTAGGTGAGTTTGAAGATTATAATGTTGTAATCACTGGTAATTTGGCTACAAATGAATCTGGTACTGTAAAAAATAATGGAATTCAAATCTATCCAAATCCTGCAACAGATTTCTTGAATGTAACAAAAGTTTCTGATAAAGCGATGTATAAAATTTATAGCGCAGCAGGCCAGTTAATTTCTAGTGGAAATATTTTAAGTGGAAAAATTAATGTATCATCATTAATTAAAGGAGCTTATGTAATTTCTATTGAAGATAAAGGAAAAGAGAAATTTAATAGCAAGTTCATTAAAAAATAAAACCTTCGTTTTTAATACTTATAAATCCTCAGAATTGTCTGGGGATTTTTTTATTATTTTAGTTTTTAGTTGTGTTTAGTTAATTACTATTAAAAAAATATATGTAAATGTATTTATTGTTATTAAATTTGATTAGATTTGTATTGATTAAATAAATTTTGCCTATGAGGAAATCTTCTACATTTTTACTGCATCAACGTTGCTTGATAAGCCGTTTTTTACATCGAAACGTGTTGTTGCACCAGACTAAATTCTATGTCAGCCAGATACGAAATATGTACCTGTTGGCGTTTTTAGAAAAAATAGAATCAGTAATTACAGAAATGAATTCACTGATTTACTTAAAACGTAATACCACTTCATTGTATTTTTAATTTTTTACTATTTATGAAGAAATTTCTATTCTCGTGGCTATTGTTTATAGTCACATGCATCAATGCCCAGATAAATTTGGGTGTAGGAAGTACTACGACGGGGATTGCCCCCATCAGTACATATTATGGATATTCTTATGTTCAGCAAATTTTTCCTAAAACTGAAATTAATGCTGCAGCTGCCGGAAATATTACTGGCCTGAGATTTTATTTAAGTTCATCTGCTACCCTTACCAACTCTGCGAGTTGGACGGTGTATTTAGGACATACAACAAAAAACACTTTTGATTCTAATACAGATTGGATTCCTGTAACTTCTCTGACTCAGGTTTTTATAGGTACAGTTACAAATAATGCAGGGGTTGTCGAAATCACATTGCCAACACCTTTTGCATATAACAATACCGATAACTTAGTCATAGCAGCAAGAGAAACTTCTCCGGATTATGACTCGAACAATTTTGCGGAAGCAATGTATGTTTATACTACCGCTACCAATAGATCGATCTATTATAGAAGTGATCCTACAAATCCTAACCCGGCGGCACCACCGACGGCATTAGGTAGAAATAACTATAACTCGGCAACAACTATTTTAGGATTAGCTCCAAGTCCTATTCCTGCATGTCCTACAGTGACTGCTCCGGCAGCAGCTGCAACTGGTGTTAGTTTAACACCAGCAATTACTTGGAATTCAGTGAGTGGTGCAACGGGTTATCGATTGTCAGTGGGTACAACATCTGGTGGTACTAATATTATCAACAATCAAGATCTTGGAAATGTGACGACGTTTACAATTCCAGCAGCGGCAGGATTGCAGTATAATACTCAATATTATTATACCATAAGCTCTTATAGTGCTACTAATCCGTCTGCAGCATGTTCTGTGAGAAGTTTTACAACTCAAACCATTCCTTGTCCTGCGGTATCTGCTCCTGCAGCTGGTGCAGTAGGAGTTTCTACAACGCCGACCATTACTTGGGCTGCTGTGACTGGTGCTACAGGTTATCGATTGACAGTTGGAACGACAACTAATGGAACTCAGGTTTTAAATAATGTAGATTTGGGAAATGTTACATCATACACATTCCCTACTGCACTTCAAAATAATACGCAGTACTTCTACAGAGTAAATTCTTACAATGCAGGAGGATCATCAGCATCATGTACAGAAAGAAATTTTAGAACAGTATGTAACGCGGTTACTGTATTACCATGGACTGAGAATTTCAATACACTGACTCCTATTGGTACAGGCATTGTTCCTCCATGCTGGGTTCAGGTTGCCGGAACGTACTCTTGGGTGTCTTCAAGTGCTGCTGCCTCTACAACATCACCTGGTCCTAGATCTGCGCCGAATTATATGAGAATTCAGTACAGCAATACAAACCCAAGTCAATTGTGGACTCCATCATTTACGCTAAACGCGGGAACTACTTACGAGTTTTCATTCTACTACCATACTGGTGGAACAGCAACTAACTTGATCGGTTTTACCGGAAATGTATTGGTTAATACGGCTCAGAGTATGACGGGCGCTACAAATCTTACCACATTTATTACGGCGACTCAAGGTACAGCGGCTTACACGCAACATAAAATTTTCTATACTCCGGCAACAACTGGAAATTATACTTTTGGTTTAAATGTTTCATCCAATGGTACCCCTTGGTATTTAGGAGTAGATGATTTCCGATTAAGAGTTGCTCCTACCTGTATAGAACCATTAGGTGTAGTATCAACAGGTACTACAGGAAATACAGCGCAAATTTCTTGGAATGCACCTACAACTAACCCTGCCGGATATGAAATTTATTACAGCACCACAACTACTCCGCCTACTACTCCACAGGTAACAGGTATTCCGGGAACAAGTACGAGTTATACTGTTCCGGGTCTAAGCCCATCAACAGTATATAACATATGGGTTAAGGCTATTTGTAGTGCTACAGATCAAAGTGATTTATCAGAACCGGTTTCGGTGATGACGACACAAATTCCTGCAACCTTACCATATATTCAGCCATTTACAGGACCAAATGATTTTGGATTCTTAAATGGAACGCAAACCAATAAATGGGTTTACGGTTCTGCAACAGGGAATACAGGTAACTCGATCTATATTTCAAACACCACTGGAACAACGAATGCTTATTCAACATCAAATACTTCTGTTACACAAGCATACAGAGATATTTTAATTCCTGCCGGAACAACAATTGCAAACTTCTCTTTCGACTGGAAAGCACAGGGAGAATCAATTGGTAGTACACATTATGATTACCTAAGAGTATGGTTGGTTCCATCTAACTTTTTGCCTACTCCTGGAACACAAATTGGTGCTGCAACGGGTAGAATTCAAGTGGGACAGTTTAACCTTCAAGGTACTGCATGGCAGAATTTTTCTAATAACAGCTTAAATGTAAGTGGTTTTGCCGGAACAGTTATGCGTTTGGTATTTGAATGGAGAAATGATGGAAGTGGAGGCACACAGCCACCGGCAGCAGTAGATAATATTATATTAAGAGTTTGTAGTACAGATACACCAGTTGTTACTGTAACTCCGGCTTCTATTACACACAATTCTGCAACGATAGTTTGGCCACAGGATCCGGGAGGAGCATCTTATCAGATTAGATACAGACCGGTAGGTTCTACCCAATGGTTGCCTACGACTGGCCCAATCGGTGTAGCAGGTGTTTTAACACCAAATAACACTTATCAATTACAAGGTCTGTTATCATATACACTTTATGAAGTAGAAGTTGCTGCGGTTTGTAATACAACAAATGTTGGAGTTTTCTCTCATAATGAATTTACAACAAGATGTGATCCTACTCCTCCGAATATTACAATTAGTAATATTACCCCTACATCTGCTTTAATAACATGGAATCCACTTGCAGCTGGTTCTACTTATGAATTGCAATGGAAAGAAGTAGGTGCTCCAGTATGGAACCCTGTTTTACCTTCAACACCACAACCACCGGCAAATAGCTATTTGCTGCAAGGTTTAAGTTCTTATAAAACCTATGAAGTAAGGATACGAAATACATGTATCGGATCTACAACTCCTAACCCATGGTCTACATCTCAGGTGTTTACTACAGTAAGAGTTTGCGAAATTCCGCCTCCGGGATTAACGATCACTCAGTTGACTCCTACAACTGCTGAAGTTGTTTGGGATGCTTATACAGGTCCTGGAGCTACGAATACTTATATTTTAAGATATAGAAAAGTTGGAATTCCAAGCTGGACTAACGTAAATGTTAACACGAACACTCATACTTTGGTTGGATTATTAGAATTAACTAAATATGAAATGCAGGTTGCAAACATTTGTAGTGGTACTCCGGGTAACTTTACACCATTATACTATTTCACTACACCTACAGTAGTATATTGTCCGATGCAGTCTGGTAGTGCAGCTACAGAATTTATTTCAAAAGTTACTGCTAAACCTACAGGTAAGCCTGAAATGACAAATGCTACTGCTGGAGCTCCTTATTCAGACTTTACAGCCAACCCTGCGAAATTTATTGATATGATTCAAGGGTCTGCAGGTAACCAGATTATTGTTGATAAAACAATGTCTTCTGGAGGTAATGCTGGAGTAGCGGTTTGGATTGACTTTGACAGAAGCGGAACTTTCGATCTAAATGAAAGAATTTTAGCTGATGGTCCGAATACAAATGCAACAGCGAGTGCGACATTTGGTGTTCCGGTTAATGCTTATGTAGGTTCTACCGACAAATATGTTGTGATGAGAGTTGCAATGTCAAAAGACGGTATTCCTGTAAACTGTACAAATTTTGCTAACGGTGAAGTAGAAGATTATACTGTAAGAATCTCTAAATTACCTTCAGCGAATACAGTGAACCAAGACGAAATTCTTATCTATCCAAACCCTGTAAAATCAGTGTTGAATGTTAAGAATGTTAGCAAGAAAGCTAATTATAAGATTTACAGTGCTGCTGGTCAGTTAGTTTCAAGCGGTGTGATCTTAAACAATAAGATCGACGTGAGCAGATTGATCAATGGAGTATATGTAATAGATATTGATGATGTTCAGGGTACTGCCCAGAAAAAATTCATCAAAGAATAATACTTAATAAATAAGATAAGCTCTCAGAAATGAGAGCTTATTTTTTGGCAATATTTTTAAAATTAAGTAAAACAAAAGTCCCGCTGAAATTTTCAGCGGGACTTTGTTTATTCTATATCAAAGATAATTTTTTCCGTTTGTTCTTTTAAATCTTCAAGATTAGTATTGTTATAGATAATGCAGTCGGCAAGTTTTATTTTGTCCTTTTCAGGCATTTGTTTTTCCATAACAGCTTGTACTTCTCTGTAGGTCTTTCCGTCACGATCCATTACCCTTTTAATTCTGAAATTATCCTCTGCAGTAACTAAGACTGAACGATAACATTGAAGATTTAGTTTTAATTCAAATAATAACGCAGTCTCTTTAAAAACAAGATACTTTTTTTGTTTCTTTACCCAATCTTCAAAATCAATTCGAACTGCCGGATGAATGATTCCGTTTAAGCTTTGCAGTAAATCTTTATTATTAAAAACCTTTTCAGCGACGAATTTTCGGTTGTAAAAACCATTTTCATCATAAGCTTGATTACCTAAAAGTTCTTTGATTTTTAGCTTTAAATCCTCATTATCATTCACAATATCTTTTGCTCTGTCATCCGAGTAATACACCGGGAATCCGCATTCTTCAATGAATTTGGCAACAGTAGTTTTTCCGGAACCGATTCCGCCTGTTAAACCAATGATTTTGGGAGCAGATAACGGGTCAGGTTCTAATTTCTGGGTTTCTGAATGTAGTTCTTCCATAATTAAAAATTAATATCCAAAAACATCATTAAAACTAAAAGTCTCATCCAGTCTTACCCCTTTTTCAGTCATTTTAAGACTTGCCAATTCGTGATGAGCATCGTGCTCGAAAAACAACAGATAATCATTATCTACACATTGTTTCAGAAATTTTCCTTTTTCTTCTAAAGTTAAAAGTGGTCTTGTATCATAACCCATCACATACACATGAGGAATGTGTCCTGCTGTAGGAATTAAATCCGCCGCAAAAACAATCGTTTTTTCCTGATATTGAAGTACAGGAAGCATTTGTTTTTCAGTATGACCATCAACAAAAATTACATCCATTTTCAGATCCGGAGCAAATCCATAATTTCCGTTTTGAGGAAGTGGTAAAAAATTCAGTTGACCACTCTCCTGAATCGGAAGAATATTTTCCTTTAAGAAACTTGCTTTTTCTCTTGCATTAGGTTCGGTAGCCCATTGCCAATGGTTTTCGTTCGTCCAGAACTGTGCATTTTTGAATGCTGGTCTGTAACCTGTTTTGTCATCGTTCCATTCAATTGCGCCACCGCAGTGGTCGAAATGAAGGTGGGTTAAGAAAACATCGGTGATGTCTTCTCTTACGAAACCATATTTTTTTAAGTTTTTGTCTAAATTGTCGTCCCCCCAAAGCGAATAATGCCCGAAAAATTTATCGTCCTGTTTGTTTCCAAGACCGCAATCTATTAATATCAATTTTTTTCCGTCTTCTACAAGAAGAGAACGTGTTCCCAGTTCAATTAGATTTTTTTCGTCTGCAGGATTGGTTTTTTCCCACAGACTCTTTGGGACGACTCCAAACATCGCTCCACCGTCGAGCTTAAATTTTCCACATTGTATAGGATATAGTTTCATATAGTATTTTTATTTTTATTTTAATTGGTTACTAATTTGAAATTCATCAAATCGTATTTTTTCAATACATCAAATATTGGTTTTGTTTTAGAAAATGTAGTTTCAGAACTGCCGATAATATAAATTTTAGAATTTCTCATATATTCTAGATTACTTTTAATGAAGTTTTCAATTTCAACTTTATCATTCGAAACTAAATGTTTTTTGCCTAAAGAAATTTTATAATTATCATCTCTAATTTCAATTTTTACTGAATCAATTTTTTTTAAAATCTCTACTTCATTATTTGTTGCAAATCTTGTTTCTTTAGATTTAAAGATCAAAGTCGGAGCAATAGTTAAGAGAAGAAAAAATATGGAAAGACCTATTTTTTTCATATTAAAATAATTCCCCCGGATTTTTTGGTCTTGCTATATTCAAATGTTTATAAGCTTTATCTGTCACTTCTCTTCCTCTCGGAGTTCTGATGATAAACCCTTCCTGAATCAGAAATGGTTCATAAACTTCCTCCAAAGTCTCAGGATTTTCCGCAATAGATGTTGCTAAAGCCGAAATTCCTACAGGTTTTCCTTTGAAATTTTCGATCATCACACGCATTATTTTGTTATCCATTTCGTCCAGACCAAATTCGTCTACATTTAATGAATTTAAAGCATATTTTGTGATCTCAATTTCAATTTCTCCGTTACCTTTGATCTCTGCAAAATCCCGGACTCTTCTCAAAAGCGCATTCGCAATTCTAGGAGTTCCTCGGCTTCTTCTTGCAATTTCAATGGCTGCATCTTCATAAATTTTCACGCCCAAAACTCTTGAACTTCTGATAATAATCATCGATAATAATTCAATCGTGTAATATTCCAGTCTGCTCTGAATTCCGAATCTTGCCAACATAGGTTTTGTCAACATTCCGCTTCTTGTCGTAGCACCTACTAAAGTAAAAGGATTCAGACTAATCTGAACACTTCTCGCATTTGGGCCTGTTTCAAGCATAATATCAATTTTATAATCTTCCATTGCAGAGTACAGATATTCTTCCACAACAGGCGAAAGTCGATGGATCTCATCGATGAAAAGAACATCATTTTCCTCAAGATTGGTCAATAAACCTGCTAAACTTCCGGGTTTATCCAAAACAGGACCGGATGTAATCTTACAATTTACACCGAGTTCATTCGCAATAATATTGGCTAAAGTAGTTTTTCCTAAACCTGGAGGACCATGTAAAAGAACATGATCGAGCGCACCGCCACGTTTTTTGGCAGCGGTTACGAAAACTTCAAGATTTTCTAAAGTTTTTCTCTGTCCTGCGAAATCCTTGAAACTCTGCGGGCGAATTTGCTCCTCCTGCATAAGTTCCTCGTTGGAGTAATTGTCTTTATCTGGATGTAAAAAATCAGGCATTAATTCAGTTTCATTTACCGTAAAGATAGGAAATTTAGGTTTAGGCTGATAGGGAGATTAAGGAAAAAGTTGGCATTTGAATACAACAGATATTTTAAGTATTTTTGAGAGAGAAAATTTTAAAGATAAAAATTGTTCAGTTTATAACGATGTAGAGATTCCTACGGAATGACAAAAAGTACGCACCGTTTGTCATTCCGTAGGAATCTAGGCAAAATGATATTAAAAAAGTTACAGAATTATTTTTTATCTAAACTTTAGCTTTAAACTAAATAAATGAGATTAATTGGTCCTTTCAAGCAAGTGGTAACTCTTGCCAATCTCCCGTTAAGAGGAAAACTTTCTGACGAACAACTTGAAATTATTGTTGATGGCGGAATTTTAATTAATAATGATAAAATCCAGCAAGTCGGAAATTTTGAAACATTAAAATCAGAAAATCAAAATTTAGAAATCGAAATGATTGAAGGAGTGCAAATTGCACTTCCAGCTTTCGTAGATTCTCACACCCATATTTGCTTTGGCGGAAACCGTGCAAATGATTTTGCCATGCGAAATGCCGGGAAAACATATCTTGAAATTGCTGAGAGTGGCGGAGGAATCTGGAGTTCGGTTCAGCATACCAGAAATGCTTCGGAGGAAGAATTATTAAAAACTTTATTGGAAAGAATAGATTTTTTAATTTCTCTTGGAATTACAACAATTGAAGTAAAAAGCGGTTATGGTTTAGATGTTGAAAACGAACTGAAAATGCTTCGAATCATCAAAAAAGCTCAGGAACAGACAAAAGCGACATTAGTTCCGACTTGTCTTTCAGCTCATTTAAAGCCGAGAGATTTTGAAGGAAGTAATGAAGAGTATTTACAATATATTTTAAAAGAAATTTTACCAAAAGTAAAAGAAGAAAACCTCGCAAAACGAGTTGATATTTTTATTGAAAAATCTGCATTTCAACCTGAAGAAAGTAAAGAATTCTTACTTAAAACTAAAGAATTAGGTTTTGAAATTACAGTTCATGCAGACCAGTTTACTCCGGGAAGTTCAAGAATTGCAGTCGAAGTTGGCGCAAAATCTGCAGATCATCTGGAAGCAACGATTGATGAAGATATTGAGTTTTTAGCAAAATCAGATACGGTGGCAACAGCTTTGCCGGGTGCAAGTTTAGGATTGGGTGAAAAATTTACTCCTGCAAGAAAATTATTAGATGCAGGAGCAATTGTAGCGATTGCAAGCGATTGGAATCCGGGTTCTGCTCCAATGGGAAATTTAATTACGCAAGCTTCAATATTAGCGACATTTGAAAAGTTGACAACAGCTGAAGTTTTGGCTGGAATGACTTTCCGTTCGGCTTTTGCGCTTAATCTGGATGACAGAGGAAGTTTAAAAGAAGGTCTGAAAGCAGATTTTGTTACTTTTAAAACAAATAATTTCCAGAATGTTCTCTATAATCAGGGAAGTCTGAAAGCCGAAAATGTATACATTGATGGGAATAAAATAAAATAGCATGGGAATTTTCGATAAAGTTTTTGGAAAGAAAGAAGAAAATGAGGAAGCAGAAATCAAAACATATAAAGATTTCTGGGATTGGTTTATGACTAAAGAAAAAGATTTTTTTGAGGTTGTGAAAAACCATAATAATATCGAAACAGATTTCTTTGATCTACTGGCTTCAAAGCTAAAACAGCTTAATGAAGGATATTATTTTCTTTGTGGAATGAGTCAGGACGAAATAGCAGAATTGATAATTACTGCAGACGGAGATATTAAAAATATTGTTTTTGCAGAAGAACTTGTCGCAGAATCTCCGAAGCTTGACCGATGGAAATTTACTGCATTAAAGCCCGAAATGAATCTAGACCACGGAATCAAAATGGATGGAAGAGATTTTTCAAAGGAAAATATTTCCTTTTATTCGAATGAGATTGATGATTATCCCGATGAAATTGATATTACTTTCGTTTATGATGGTTTAAATAAAGAAAACAAAAATGCTTGCGTAACCGGAGTTTGTGTTTTTTTAGACAATTTCTTAGGCGAACTTAATTTTGCTACACAAATTGACACATTTAATGTAATCGGTAGAGACGATGCTGAGAAAGAGCTTGTTCCTATTTCGAAGCTGAAGGATTTTTTATCCTGGCGTGAAAGAGAATTTACAGAGAAATATAAGAATGTAAAAAACTTTGGAGAAGAAGATCAATATACCATTTTAGAAGCAACTTTAAAAAACGGACTTCCTTTGATTGCAACCATCAATACTTCTTTATTGAATTATGATTCCAAAGCTTCTTATCCTTGGATTTCTGTTTTGAAAGTTGAATATAATGGTGAAAATAACAACGGACTTCCCGAAAAAGAAGACTACGAAAAGTTGAGCAATATTGAAGAAAAGATGATTGAGGCATTGAAAATTGAAGAAGGAAATCTGTATATCGGTAGAGAAAACGCTGAAAACCTAAAGGAAAGTTATTTTGCCAGTAAGGATTTCAGGAAACCATCGAAAATTTTGCGACAGGCAATTAAAGATAATCCGGAATATAAAATGTCACTTGAAATTTATAAAGATAAATATTGGCAGAGTTTTGAACGTTATAATGTAAATCAAAATTAATTTAAAATGATTTGGCAAGGAAGATTAGATGGTGAAGAATTACTTTATCACAGAATATTTCAGAGAGTAAAAGTGGAAACCAACTATGATGCGGTTTCAACGAACGATTTCGTTTTACACGGATTTGCCGTTGATGAAGGGGTTCGCAGAAATAAAGGAAGACAGGGCGCAAAAGATGCCCCGGATCTTATCCGAAAAAATATGTCGAATTTCCCTGTTGTTTTACCAAATTTTTCTCTTCTCGACTTCGGAAATATTACCTGTGAAGACGGCAATCTTGAAAATACTCAGAATGAGCTGGCAAAAAATGTTTCTAAAGTTTTATTGAAAGGTGGTAAATCTTTGGTTCTTGGTGGTGGTCATGAAGTCACATTTGGTCATTATCGTGGGGTAAGAACTGCCTTTCCTGAACAGAAAATAGGTATTATTAATTTTGATGCTCATTTTGACAACAGACAGCCTGAAAATGGAGTAGGAGCAAGCTCTGGAACAGGTTTCTGGCAAATTGCTCAGGAAGGAGAAATCAATTCTTTACATATCGGAATCCAGAGAAATTCTAATACTTTGAAATTGTTTGATACCGCACATCAGTTCGGAATGAAATACATTCTTGCCGATGAATTATTTTTTGAAAACCTTCCGTCGGTATATGAAAGAGTAAATGAACTTGCAGATTCGGTTGATGTTCTTTACATGACGATTTGTATGGATGTTTTCAATGCTTCCATTGCGCCGGGAGTTTCGGCTTCCGCTTACAACGGGATTTTTGCAGATGCAGCTTTTATGCATTTGTATAAACATATTCTTAGAAACGAAAAACTGGTTGCTTTGGATATTGCAGAAGTTAATCCGCATTTTGATATTCAGGATCGTACGGCAAGATTGGCGGCGAGTTTGGCGAATGAATGGTTGATGATTTAGTAAGAATTGAGCAGATTATGCAGATTTATTGAATTAAGATCGGCTCAATCTCCTTACTCTGGTGAACGTTTTTAATACGATTCATTCGAACGAATTCATTTTAAAGAAATAAAATGTTTTAGCCTAAATAAATACATTTTATAGAATTTATCAGTAATTATATATGATATAAGGAACAGTATTTGTTGCCTTAAAAATGCTTATCCAAAAAGCAGAAGATTTGTTATGAATCTTTAAAAATGGAAAATCTAACATGGAAAATTTAATAGAAAACAAGCTGTTAAAGGCTGATCAGGCTTTTCAGGAATGGAAGAAAGTTCCGTTTGAAGAAAAACAGAAACTCATTGCACAAGCTGCAGAAATTTTTAAATCTAAATCTGAAATTTTTGGCGAAATCATCACCAGTGAAATGAATAAACCCATCTCTCAGGCTATTTCTGAAGTTGAGAAATGTGCTTTAATGATGAATTATTATGCTGAAGCTGAGAATATTTTAAGTCCGGAAAAAATAGAATCTGAATATAAAATTTCAGAAATCCATTATGTCCCGAAAGGAGTAATATTAGGAGTAATGCCTTGGAATTTCCCTTTCTGGCAGGTTTTGAGATTTGCGACACCTGCAATTTTGGCTGGAAATACAGTTGTTTTAAAACATGCATCCATTTGTTTCGGAAGCGGAAACGCTATTGAAAAAGTTTTTATCGAGGCAGGTTTTCCTGAAGGCGTTTTCCAGAATCTGGAAGTTGGTCATGGCGAAGTAAAAGAAATTTTAGAACATAAAACCATTAAAGGAGTAAGTCTTACCGGAAGTGAAAGAGCAGGAGCGGAAGTGGCTGCAACAGCTGGTAAAAACATTAAAAAATCTTTACTTGAGCTAGGTGGAAGCGATGCGTTCATCGTTTTGAATGATGCGGATCTTGATGAAGCTGCGAAATCTGGTGCTTTGGCAAGACTTCAGAATTGCGGACAAACCTGTGTTGCGGCTAAAAGATTTATTATTCAGAGAGACATTGAGTTTGATTTCCTTCCCAAGTTTATTGAAGAATATAAAAAATACGTTCCGGGAGATCCGAAACTAAAAGAAACAAAATTATGCGGAATGGCAAGACCCGATTTGGCAGATGATCTGGAAAAACAATATCAGAAGGCTTTAGATCATGGTGCAGAAGCAATTATTCCGTTGGAAAGAATCTCTGTGAATGAATTTAATCCCGGATTAATCAGAGTAGAAGAAGGAAACCCTATTTTGCAGGAAGAATTATTTGGTCCTCTGGGAATGGTGATGATTGCCGAAAATGATGATGAAGCTTTAGAAATGGCGAATAATATTCCTTTTGGTTTGTCGAATGCAGTTTGGACAAAAAATAAGGAACGTCAACAATTTTTTATTGATAATCTTGAATCCGGAACAGTGAATATCAATAGAATGACAAGTTCTGACCCTCGTTTTCCGTTTGGAGGTACAAAGTCTTCCGGTTATGGAACCGAGCTTTCTTTACTGGCTTTAAAAGAGTTTGTGACGGCGAAAACGATTTTAGGTAAATAAACATAAAAAAACTCCCGATTCAATCGGGAGTTTTCATTTATATATCAAAGATAATAATATTAAATCGTCGTTAATCTCAAAGTATTTGTCTTTCCACCTTCGTAAGACGGTGTTGCGTTGATGTTGATCACAAAATCTCCGCTTTCAATGTAACCGTGGTTGTGCGTTAACATATTTACCTGAATGATGGTTTCATCAGTTGGCTTATTCATATCATAATAATAAGCACGAACTCCCCAAAGTAAATTAAGCATGGTGATTACTCTCTTATTTCCGCTGTAAACGATAATGTGAGAATTCGGTCTGTGAGCCGACAATTGGAAAGCAGTATAACCAGAACTCGTTAAAGTTACAATTGCAGCTACATTTGTACTTTTTGCAATTCTTACTGCTGCAAGACAAACTCTGTTCGTAATAAAACGCTCATCGATGCAGTTGTAATCTTTTTCAATAGGCTCATTTTTGTGCTGATAGAAATTGGTCATTTCGATATTCTTCACAATTTTTGCCATATTTTCAACCACTTGAACAGGATATCTACCTACAGAAGTTTCCCCTGAAAGCATTACCGCATCAGCTCCGTCCAATACAGAGTTGGCAACGTCATTTACTTCAGCTCTTGTTGGCGTTAAACTGTTGATCATCGTTTCCATCATCTGTGTAGCGATAATTACAGGTTTTGAGTAGAATCTGGCTCTTTCAACCAGGTTTTTCTGAATCGCAGGAACTTCTTCCATCGGAACTTCTACACCCAAATCTCCACGGGCAACCATCAATCCGTCACATTCCAATAAAATCTGATCAATATTTTTTACTCCTTCAGGTTTTTCAATTTTCGCAATAATTGGAGTTTTAAACTTACCATTTTTATGCTTAGAAATAAGTTCTTTCAAATCAATAATATCCTGTGCATGACGTACGAATGAAAGCGCAATCCAGTCTACTTCCATATCCATCATGAAATTAGCATCCTGAATATCTTTTTCAGTCAAAGCCGGAAGAGAAACATTGGTATTCGGAAGGTTTACCCCTTTTTTAGAACTCAAAGGTCCACCCTGAATTGTTTTAGCTTTTACAGTGTCAATTTTATTCGTTTCAAGAACCTCAAGAACAAGTTTCCCATCGTCGATCAAAATTCTTTCCCCAACATTTACATCCTGAGGAAACTGCTGATACGTCATGTAAACTTTCGTAGAATCTCCTTCGATTTTTTCATTGGTAAATGTAAGAATGTCTCCCGGGTTTAGGTAAGAACCTTCTTTTACAACACCTACTCTTAGTTTTGGACCCTGCAAATCTCCTAAAATGCTTACGGAGTAACCGTATTCTTTATTAAGATCTCTGATGATTTCTATATTGGAACGAACTAAATCGTAATCTGCGTGGGAAAAATTGATTCTAAAAACGTCAACACCCGCTCTCATCAATCCTAACATTACCTCCTTCGATGATGAAGCAGGCCCAAGTGTTGCGATAATTTTTGTCTTCTTTAAATACTTATTCATAATACTGTATTATTTGATAGAGTTCTTCTTCAGAACTCAGATTGTAATCCTGAATCGGAAATGCAAGATTTTCAGCCAGCAAAATTACGGAAAAATCAGGAAATTGTTCCGAACTATGCAGAATATATTCTACTTCTGGATGATTATTTAATAAAAATTTAATGTTTTCTTCTTCTGCGAAGAGCTCAGTTTGTAATTTTTTTTGATTACTTTCTGAAGATTTGTTGGAGATAAATGTAAAACAGGTTTTGGTGTGCTTGTGGTAAGCTTCAAACCTGGGAAAATAAAAGTCATAATAGATCCCGTGAAAAACAAGATCTTTTATTCTTGAAAACTTTAAATCATTGTGTTGATTGATTTTGAAAAAAAACTCATGATCCGGGATATGTTTTACTAATCTTACCAAGGCAATGGCAATATCTTCAAATTCTATATCGTCAATATCATAAAGTTTTTGGATTTCCAAGTATATTTTCTTTTTTATTTAAAATATAAAATGCTCTCTGAGCAGCTTTTTCTTCAGCTTTTTTCTTCGAAGTTTCCGTGGCATTCGAAATCTTCTCATCCCCAAGCCATACATGACAGCGGAAAACGATCGATTTGTTTACCTGAATTTCTTCGCAGGTTTCGTACTTTATATTCAGCTTCTTTTTCTGGCTCCATTCCAGCAAAAGACCTTTGTAGCTTACAATTTTATTTTCAAGCTTGTTGATTTCCGTTGGCGTGAGCAGTCTCTCCAAAACGATTCTTTTGCAGGTTTCGTATTGGAAATCTAAATAAACTGCACCAATTAACGCTTCAAAGAGATTCCCTGAAATGTTTTCGCCTAAGGCAACAGAATTGTTTTTTTGTAAAAGATCGGTAAGCTTTAAATCTTCTCCTAATTTATTGAGATTTTTCCTATTTACAATCTTCGATTTCATCTGCGTCATGTATCCTTCATTAGCTTTAGGATAGGTTTGAAACAAATGGCACGAAATAATTGTACCCAAAACAGAATCTCCTAAAAATTCAAGTCTTTCGTAGTTACTTTCCTGATTTTTAGAAGAAGTTTTAATTGAAAAAGCTTCGCGGTAAAAACTCATATTCTGAACATCAGTGCCTAAAATTTTATTTAGCTCTGTAGTCAGGAAATAGTCTCTTTCCGTAAGTTGTCTTTTTCTTTTTTTGAGAAGGAATTTAGAAAAGTATTTCTGTAACTCCATTCAGTAATAATTAGATTTTCTTAAACAGAACGCAGGCATTGTGCCCACCAAATCCAAAAGTATTACTCATGGCTACTTTTACATCTTTTTTTACAGCTTCATTGAATGTGAAATTCAATCTGCTGTCGATGTTCTCATCATCAGTAAAATGGTTGATGGTAGGAGGAACAACACCATGAATAATAGTTCCTAAAGCAGCAATTGCTTCAATAACTCCGGCTGCACCCAAAAGGTGACCCGTCATTGATTTTGTAGAATTAATCTGAATGTCGTAAGCGTGCTCACCCAATAATTTTGAGATTGCGCTGGATTCTGCAATGTCTCCTAATGGAGTAGATGTACCATGCATATTGATGTGATCTACTTCATCAGTAGTTAATCCTGCATCTTCCAGACAATTTTTCATTACCAGATAAGCTCCTAAACCTTCAGGATGAGGTGCCGTCATATGATGTGCATCTGCACTCATACCGCCACCTAATAATTCTGCATAGATTGTTGCACCACGCTTCACAGCGTGTTCGTACTCTTCAAGGATGATACAGCCTGCTCCTTCTCCCAAAACAAATCCATCTCTGTCTTTGTCGAAAGGTCTTGATGCAGTTGTAGGATCATCGTTTCTTGTTGAAAGTGCCATCATTGCATTAAATCCGCCAACGCCACTTGCCGTAACGGCAGCTTCAGAACCCCCGCAAACGATAACGTCTGCTTTACCGAGCTGAATAAGCATTTTAGAATCAATTAAAGCATTTGCTGATGATGCACAAGCAGACACTGTAGTATAATTGGGACCATGGAAACCATATTCAATAGAAATATGACCAGGTGTAATGTCCGCAATCATTTTAGGAATAAAGAAAGGATTAAATCTCGGGATGTCTGTATTTGCCCAGCCCAAAACTTCGGTTTCGAAAGTCTCCAAACCACCAATTCCTGATCCCCAAATCACTCCGACTCTGTTTTTATCAACATTGTCTTCCATGATTTTTGAATGACTTACTGCCTCTCTCGCAGCAACCAATCCAAGCTGGGTGTTTCTATCCATTTTTTTAGCTTCTTTCTTATCGAAATGGTCTAATGGATTGAAGTTTTTCACCTCGCAAGCGAACCTTGTTTTGAAGTTTGTGGCATCAAAAAGAGTAATAGGAGCGGCTCCGCTCTTGCCTTTTACAAGGCTTTCCCAGTATTCATTCGCATTATTACCGACGGGTGTTATTGCGCCAAAACCGGTTACAACTACTCTTTTTAATTCCATAAACTTTTAAAATTTTCTTTGTTGAAGAATATTATTTATTTACTACTTCTTCTATATAAGCGATAGCGTGCCCTACAGTAGTAATTTTTTCAGCTTGGTCATCAGGGATTTGAATATTAAATTCTTTTTCAAATTCCATGATTAACTCAACTGTATCTAGTGAGTCTGCTCCTAAATCATTTGTGAAGCTAGCCTCAGGAGTTACTTCTGTTTCTTCAACGTCAAGCTTATCAGCGATGATAGCTTTTACTCTTGATGCAATGTCTGACATAGTAAATTATTTTTTTTAATTGTTAGATGGTGCAAATATATAAAATTCTTTACGATAAAACATTTTTTTAGTCTTTTTTGTGGGTAGAGTATTTATTATTTATTATATTTTGAGATACTTATTTCGTTATCAGTGATTTATATTCCGGAGAATTTTTCAGGTCTTTTTAGTCAGTTATTTCTTTTAGTTTTAAATAAGCCTTTACGCATTCATGTGATTGTTGTTTATATGATTTGGAGTTATTTTGATTGATTTTAAAATAGCCTTTACAGTTACAACCGCCAAGGTAAAATTCTATATTTGTGGACTAATTTTAAGCATTAAATAATGTCGGCTACTGCTCTTAAGCTTGTTCCTATGATAGATTTTGTGATTGAATATTATTCTCATGAAGGTTATGCAGATCTTCATACACTTAATCTTATGAATAATTATGCAAATTTTCTCAGATTGCCACTTGCTTTAAATATGTTTGTACCTGTAGATCGATCAGGAAATATTCTGAAAGAACCTAAGAGTTTTGACAGCTGGAAATCTCTTGCCCATAATCAGATTATTGATGATGAATATCAGACGGAACTTAACGAATATAAAGCTTATCAAAAGGCAAAAGGAAAGTGTCTTTTCGGAGATTTTAAAGTTGCATACAATGGTTTTTCTGTCGTGAGAATTGTTGCTTCCTATGACCATAATTTGGAATTGTCATTCAGCAAAACAGAAAACATTTTTCAAGGCTTTAATACTGTAGAATCTCTTATCCGATTTGATGAAATATTTCTGACTAAAGCTGTCTTGAAGAAAATAGGTTTAAAGATCTGATATTTCAGAATTGGTGATGTATTAAATTTTATTAGTATAATTGTTAATAATAATTCACTATGTCAATTTATATAACAAAAAAAATACTAATTTTAGTGCTTTGAAATTTGAGCTGTAAAATTTCTGCTCTTATTTTAAGTCTTCTTCTTGTTTATTATAATGTTGTGGATTTATATGTTTAATGGTTTTTAAAGAAGGAGCCTGTAAAAAAAACATTAAAACACCATATCATGAAAATGAACCTCCCTCATTCTCTTTCGGAAAACTACCGAAAGAAATTTCCCAATTTCCTTTTAGATAAAATGGATGACTTTTATGTAAACCGCTTGCACAAAGAATGGAACGGAAAGCATATTCTTCGTGGAGCAATTCCTTCCGAAAATTCAATTAATCTATCAAGTAATGATTATCTGCACTTGTTCAGAGATTTTGAAATTCTAAACTCTGAAACTCAAAATTTTGATGAGACTCCCGGAACGCCTTTGATGTCGGCTTCCTTCATTCATGGTGATGCACCTCAAGCTGTTCTGGAAAAAAGAATGGCTTCTTTTTTTGAATCTGAATCAGCCTTGCTTTGTCAGTCAGGATATGTGGCGAATCTTGGTCTATTGCAGGCTTTGGTGGAAGATACAGATGTTCCGGTGTATATTGATATGATGGCGCACATGAGCCTCTGGAACGGTATTCGTCTTGGAAACGGCAAAGCGATCCCTTTTTTACATAATGATATTAACTATCTGAAAAGAAAGATTGAAGAGCATGGCGCGGGAATAATCGTTGTGGATTCTGTGTACAGCAGCGACGGAAGTGTGGCTCCTTTGTCAGATATTGCAGAAATTGCTAGAACGAAACATTGTACTTTGGTAGTAGATGAGTCCCATTCATTGGGAACCCATGGTCCGGATGGAAAAGGACTCGTTGTAGAATTGGGAATTACAGATGTTGTTTTGTTTAGGACGGCGAGTCTGGCTAAAGCTTTTGCTTCACGTGCTGGCTTAATTTTATGTCCGGAAGAATTCGGAGATTTCTTTAATGTGACTTCCAAACCGCAAATATTCAGTTCTGCATTAATGCCTTTTGATATTAAAAGTTTAAATACTGTATTAGATTTGATCAATTCGGAAACAGGAAGCGACAAGAGATTGAAATTAGACTATAATTCAAAACAATTAAAGAGTTTTTTGCAGGAAAAAGGAATAGATGTAAACGAGAGCCAGTCACAAATAATTGCCCTTAAAGCTAATTCTGAAAGCAAAATCATGCTTTTGAAAGAAATTTTAGAAAACGAACAGGTTTTTGGAGCTCCTTTCTGCACACCTGCCACTTCGAAAAAGAGACCTGTTTTGCGATTTTCTCTTCACTCGGAATTGCAGCTTAATCAACTCGAATATGTTGCTGCGGCCTGTGAAAAAGCTTTTTCGGTACTTAAAATATAAAGTTTTTTATATGGGATTTATTTTGTTCTTGCTTGAATTTTTTTAAGCAAGAACTTTAAATATCTAATATGTGGTAAAATAAATTGTATAAAAAAAGAGAAAATGTAATGTTTACAAATTCTCTTTAGTTTAAAAAGTGGAGTTGGAGGGACTAAGTTTTTAAATCTGTTAAAATCTTGATTAATGTATAAATGCTTTGTATAAAGGCTTTTTAAGATTGTTTAATTAATTTAAATTTATTGAAATTAAACTATATTTGAATTTTTTGGGTACAACTTTGGGTACAACTTTAAATTTTAATCATTTTAATTATGGCATCAGTAAGTTTTTTTATTAGAGGAAAAGTAGCGGATAAAGAAAGTACAATTTGGGCAAAGTTTAGAGATAAGGATATTGATATACGTGTTCCTGTTCCGTATTTGAGCTGTAAACCAAAAGAATGGAAAGAGGGAAGGTGTAAAATGCCGTCTAAAAAAATGCATAAAGATGATACCGAAACTATAAACACTCGTCTTTCACAATTAGAAGCTAATATTATTTCAAGTTATATAAATGATATTCCTGAAGTAGATTTAAAAGAATGGCTTAAATCAATTATAGAACCTACAACTTTAAAACCTGAAGATAGTAATTATTCAGATGATGTGATTACTTTTATTGATACTTATATTTCTTTAAAAAAAGATAGTGTTACGGAATCGACTATTAAGAAAGCTAATGTTGTTAAGCAATTAATGATAAGATATATAGCGGATAGAAAAATCAGAAAGAAAACATTTAGAGGATTAAAGTTTAAAGATTTAGATAATTCTTTTAGAATTGATTTTGAAGATTATTGTAATAAGGAGAGTTATAAGATTTCAACTACATATCGCAATCTTAAATTCTTAAAAATGATTTGTAAAGTTGCAGGTTCTTTTGATATTGAAGTTCATAAGCATGCGGAATTATGGAAATTTGAAGTTGAAAAAGCGACAAAGCATATCCCAAAATCAATTTACTTAACTTTTGATGAATTGGATAAAATAGAGCACAAAGAAATGCCATATGATTATTTAGATAACGCAAGAGATTGGCTACTTATCTCCTGTTATACAGGGCAACGTGTGAGTGATTATATGAGGTTTAATTCTTCTATGATTGTGGAGGATAGTGAGGGACAGAAATACATTGAATTTACACAGCAAAAGACTAATGCTAAGATGCAAATTCCTTTATTAAAAAAAGTCCAAGATATTTTAGCAAAACGAAACGGAGAATTTCCCCGAAAAATATCAGATGTAAACCTAAATCTTTATATCAAAGAAGTATGTGAGATTGCTGAAATAGATGAGATTGTATATAACGGTAGAACAGAGACAATAACTAAAGATGGGAAGAATATTACTCGTAAAGTTTTTGGTAATTTTCCGAAACATAAACTTATTACATCTCATATAGGTAGAAAAAGTTTTGCTTCTAACTTTTATGAGAAAATTCCTACTACTTATTTGCTTAATTTTACAGGGCATACAACGGAAAAGCAATTGTTGGCATATATTAATAAAACAGAAGTAGAAAAAGCAAAATCTACTGCTAAAATATTTAATAGTTTAGGATATTAATTAAGAACATTATGCAGAAAATCGACAATATCAAGAATAATCTTCAATCTATCAATGTATATGACAGGCATACATTAGAAAAATTTATGCTTGGCAAGAATGTAACTCTTTTTGATGAAAAACAAAATGCTATTGGAAAGATTAATATTGTTGAACATTTGATACCGATTGATAAAGAAATGAAAGAAGCTGTTAAAAGCAAAGGATTCATGTATGTTCTGGCTTTTGACTCCTTTAATGGTTCTTCAAATACTGAAAATATCAGAATCATTAACTATTTTGATTTCATTGAACAGAAAAATAATTACTCTGATATTTTACTACAGGATTTCACATCGGTTCTTATCCAAATTGAAAAAGATTTAGAAGATTATATATTAGACAATTCTAAAACTGATATAGAAGGAATAAAAAACTTTATCAATTTTGAACTTTTGCAACAATTTCATAATTGTAGAGAAAAAATAAAAGAAAATCTTACTTACTATGGATTTGCACCATTAGTTTTTTCCAATCCTGTTACATTCTACGTTGATATTGAAAATATAAAAAAGATTTCTGGATTGTTTAATAAATCAATGTTACGGATAGTAGAAAATCATAAAAAGTATATCGATAAAACTTCTACTTTCTATAAGACATATAAAGAAGAAAATAAATTTATTTTAAAAAAGGAAAAGAATCATAAAAAGGAAAATAAACATGAAAACAATATTGTCTGGAAAGATATATTTAAAGAAAAATCTACATATAAACAATTCCTAAAATACGCTAAAAATCATATAGTCAATGGGTTTATAGATTATTCATTCCTCTTTCAAAAGATGAAACAATTAGAACTCGTTTTTAATCATAAACATTTTAAATATATTGACTGGTTGAATGAAAATAACTTCATTACTGAAAAAGACTACGAGGAATTTGTAAAAAATGCGGGCTTCAGAAGTCTTAGCAAAGCATATTCAGAACAAAGAGAAAATAATTTCAGTAATATTTTTAATTTGTAATTCTCAATCGGAAAAAACTTCCGAAAATCGGAAAACCCGCTCCTATACCTTTGTATCATAATAATAAAACAAAAAAATATGATACAATTAATTTCAATTTCAAAAGATGAACTCATGCAGGAATTTGAGCTAATAGTCTACAAGGTATTAGAAAAAATGCACCAAGAACAAACACCACAAGATCTGAAAGAGTTTTATACTCGTGAGGAAACTGCAAAATTATTAGACGTCAGTCTTACAACACTTTTTCATTGGAATAATGATGGAACTCTAAAAAATACTAAGCTGGGTAAAAGAGTTTATTATTCTAAAATTGAGGTTTTAGCTCGTTTAAATCCTTAAACCTGCAATCATGGGAAATTCTAGATAATCCCATTTTTAGAGTTAGATTTTTCTTCTCAATCTTTTCAATCTCCAAAATTTTAACCAATCAAGATATAGCTATAGTAAAGTACTATGGAGAGCTAAAGCTATGCTTAAAATTAAATATTAATCTGCAATGGGAATACCATTGTTTAAACTCAAAAATTTATGTTCTCACTTATAACAAATGTAAAAAACCGAAATATTATCGGACAAATAAATTCCGTAGCCGAGTTTGTTGAACATCTTAAAGATGCAAAAAGAATAGAGGTTTCCGAAATCTTAAAATTACGAGAAATCAAAGTGAAAAATAATGATTATCAAACGATAAAAATGGCTCTACCTTGTATTTGTTTTAACTATACATTTAAAAATAATTACATCAATGCTGATAACGCAGATAAATCTACAGGATATTTATACTTTGATATAGATGGAGAGAAAGACTTTGATTATGATACAACTTATGTTACAGCATTATGGCGTAGTGTAGGTGGAAATGGATTTGGACTGTTAGTAAAAGTAAGAAACCTTTTAAAAGAGAATTTCAAAGAAAGCTATGAGTATATAGTAAATATTTTAGGTATTCCCTATGATAAAGCTTGTAATGATCGTAGCAGAATTAATATTATTAGTTTTGATACAGAAGCTTATTATAATGAGTATGCTGATGAAATAGATTTAATTGAATTTAATGCAACCTTCATAAATGAACTTAAAAAACTCCCCCATACCAATAATAATAAAAAAAACAATTTAGGTTACTCACATAATGGGGGAGGAAACATTAGGTTTAATAATTTGTCAGATGTCTTGGCTAAAAAAGATTTCAAGTTTAATGAAGAAGGATATTATGATTTTGGAAAAAATAAAATAGAATATTGTAAATGTTATACACCTCGTAAGATTATACCAAAAGGGTTAAGAAATCAGAGATTAGTTGCTTACGCCTACTGTATGATTTCTATAAATCCCGCAGCAAGTTTTACCATGTTTAAGCGTTATTTACAAAAATATAATGATAAATGTCGCCCACCTCTTGAAATGGAGGAAATTGATGAAATAGCTACTAAAATTTATAATTCAAGAGGAAAAGTTGAAGCAAAGAATTGTACGTCTTCAAACTAACTTGGACATTTTGGAATAAATCCTTAAGGAGTATTTAGGGTTATAAATTTATTAATTTCTGTTGAAAATACAACTGTCTTCTTTTTCGGATTGAATCCGATTTTATTTG
>NZ_MAUH01000030.1:0-26247 GCF_001693475.1 Chryseobacterium sp. CBo1 | reverse complement strand
GATGTCTTTTACGAATTTTTCGGAACTTTTCTTTTTAGGTGTTTCCATAATTAAATGTAATTCTTTTTTTGAAAACACTCCTTAACTTTTATACTATATAATGTCTACTTTTTGCTGACGATTTACATGCTCGAAAATTCCATATTTTTTTATAAAGTAAATTGAATGTCTAATTTCTCTTTTTCTTTTTTTAGGTATAGTCAACTTATCAGATGATATTGAAATTCCTGTGATTATTTTTCGATTATTTTTATAAAGTAATCTGGTTTTATCTTGATTTACTATAAAGCCTTCATCATTTATTATGTCTGAGATATACGAAATCAATTTCTTTGATATAGTGTCTCCAGAAATTGTGAGATCATCTGCATATCTTGTGTAATTTAAGTTGAATTTCTGACACAATGCATTTAGCCTTCGATCTAATCTTTTTGCAATTATATTACTTAGAAATGGACTAGTTGGTGCTCCTTGAGGAAGACTATCATCTTTACAGCATAATGAAGCAAGAGTATAAGAAATATTTCTAGTATAGCCTATATTTTTAAATACGGATATGACTCGTCTCTTATTAATCGATGGAAAAAAATCTTTTAAATCCATTTTTAGAATTACATTACTATTAAGATGCTTAGATGCGTTATGTTTTATATTATAATCTTTACGAAATCCTGTGCAACTTTCATGTAATTGAATATGGCTTAAAATATTTTGGTATATCCATCTCTGAATACCTAAAAGGATTGTGTTTGGGGAGTTGATAATACGGAGTTCTCCATTACGTTTAGGGATGTGAAATTCATGATAAAATAGTGCTGACTTATTAGCTATTTTTGCTAAATAATCTTTTTCTATTCCTAATAGTAAAGATAAGTGATTAAATTCAAATATTATTGGCGAGTTAGTTGATAGTATTTTCTCAACATAAATTTTTAGTGCTTTACGTACTTTTATTTTTCTAAAAGATTTATCTATAAAAAAAAACCAATAATCTAAATCTTGATTCATAATAAAGGAAGGTGTTTTTATTTACTTTCTATGTAATGTAATTCTCATTACTAAATTTACCAAAGTAATATTTAGTAACAAGTTCTGTTAAGAACTTATTAGTTTACTAATGTAGATTAAACTACCGTTTAAGCCTGAGGCGACTACACCTCCAATCTGCTAAAATTTTATTCACCTTCCTTAAATAATGTATAATCTATTTTGCTAATTTTTGGTTTATATAGTTCATTAATGTTTATTTGATTTCCTCTATATAAATCATTACTATAAGAACAAATATATTCAAATCTATTTAAAAAAATAATTTTTTTATTAGCTTCTATCCAACTTATCCCAATTTGTGTAATAAGCGCTTCAATATCATTGTAAATTAGAATTTCTTTTTCAGAAAATTTTTTAAGGCATCTGATAATTTGTGCTGGTGACAACTTATGCTCTCTGTGTAATTGATACAAATTGATTTTTTTGAAATTATATATTTCTTTTAGAATAATAATATCTTCAATAAAAAGTTTCATAGTCTGTTAAATAATGTTTTACAGTATCTGTTATCACTTAATTTTGGCCACCAAAAAATTGGAAATACATTATTTGGAATATTATATGATTCAAATGAATAAAGTGATTCTGATTGTTTATATCCAAATCTTAATTTGCTTAATTTCAGTTTTTTATAGTCTTCACCTAATTTGTTTTCTAATCCTCTCATTGTCGAAACTGCTTTTTTACGTTTGCTATCATTTGTAATTAATTCATTAATGCCTTTTTTTAGCCATAAATATGAATAAAATTCAAAATTTAGGTTATCAATTTTTTCTTTTGCAAACTCCATTGCTGCAAAAGAAACAACTTTAATTTCATAGTTGTAAATGCCACGCGCTTGTAAGGTTTTAATTAAATATTTTGATTTTACTTTTATTGTATCTCCAGTTCCAACAAAATCATCAATTAAAATAATATGAATATTATCGTGCAATTTATGAGCGGCCTCTAATAAATTATTATAAAAATTATCATTTTCCCAAGTAATAGGAAATTTGTTTTTTATGGATTGAATAAAAGCCTGAGATCCATCTGGTTTCCTATCATCACATGTTGCTACTATAAAAGTATTATGTGATTCCAACTGCCAAACATTTTCAATTTGATTAACAATTGAAGCTCCACTATTTTTAAGGTCAGTTCCAGTTGTATATTGAAAATTATCAATTAAAAACTCAACTAATTCCTTTTCATCATTATTGTCACAATGACTCCATAACTCATATAGACCTTCGTAATTATCAGTAAGCCAATAAAATTTATTATTCATTTTCATGAGACGACTAAAATCATCGTATTCTAACACACGTTTCGATCTATAAAGAATTTTTTCTGACATATTTTAAAAAATCAAATAACTTAAATAATTGAGTAAGTAATCTAATACAGTTTACTTATATAATTTTAATCAAGTAAACTTACACAAAATGAATGAAATTGAAAAAAGACTAAAAAAGAGGATTCTTGATATTTTTCATAAAATAAAAGGTTGCAGTTTCTAAATTATCATTAGATTAGTAATCAGATTAATTTTTGTTTTTGGATTATTTGGTCAACAGTAGAAAAGCAGAAGTAGATTTTTCTTTTCATCCTAGAAGCCATATTTATTTGTTTAAAAAAATGTATTTTGCGATTTTTTTTACTGTATATTTGCTAAGCAATGAATGATTTTAAAATTAGAAATGCTATAAAAGACATTGAATTTAAGGCTCATTTCTCAGAAATTGACACTAAAGTCATTGATGAGATGGGGCTTAATCTTGGTAGCTCGATAATTGATATTGCTGTCATTAATGGAAGTATGATGGGTTATGAAATAAAATCAGATCACGATACATTAAGGAGACTTGAAGGACAAATAATTGAGTATAATAAGGTATTTGATTTTTTAAATATTGTAACGTCTAAAAAATACGCTCCCATAATTAAAGAACATGTGCCAAAATGGTGGGGAATAATCGAGGTTGAGGAAATTGAAAATGTAGTAAAAATTCATCAAAGAAGAAAACCTAAACCAAATAAAGAGATTTCGGGCTATTCGCTTCTTCAATTGCTGTGGAAAGAAGAGTTATCCGAGATAATTGACAAATATGGTTTGGATAGGAAATTAAAACATAAGCCTAAAAAAATTGTTTGGGCTTATGTTTCAGAAGTTTTAGATTTAGAAGTAATTAAAGATAATGTTCGCTCTTACCTTAAATCACGTTCTAATTGGAAAGTTGATTTACAACCAAAGTAATATGATGGTTAGTTCCAATCTGTCTCCATACAGTCGGATTTCCAGAGCCTCCTTCTCTTTTTGATTTATTATAAATTTGACTGTCACCCCATGAATAATTTTCACCAAAGTAGATTCTAGATATAACTATATCAGCGCATAGATTATAATATTGTTCCGAACCATGTTTTTTGATCGACGCAGCCTTAAAAATATACCAATACTTTTCACCTGTATATCTAACAGATGCTCCTATTGTCATTAGTCTTGGATCCATTTCTTGAATATCTGGATTAGAAATGCAATAATCAGAAAACTTAGGAACTCTATTTATTTTTGAAGTATCACTTCTAAAATATTCATGAATTACAACTTCAATTCTCTCAATCTCTGTAACTGAATTAGTTTTACAACCGCTTAAATTTATAGGAAAGCTAGTTACTGAAAAATAAAAGTCTTTAAATTTATCTATATCATGTATTGAATTTATAAGGGCTTTTGATGATATTTGACCGATTAGGCTACTTTCTGGAGCGATATAATTCATATCAAGAAGTAATATTATATCTGAAAAGTTTGTATCTAATATTTTTTTTATTCGCTCTAACTCGTCATTTACATCAAAAAGTTCCTGCTCTGCAAAGCTTATTCTAATACAAATATTATCCTGATATACTAATGATTTAAGGAGATCATCACTTGCGTAAATATTTAGAACGGGAATAGGTGTGTAACCTTCATCAATAAGTTCTTTCATCACAACATTTAATGTTTTCTCTCCGTTGCCAAAATCCTCTTCTAGATAATAGGTATCAATTAGTATTTCGTTTTTTGGTTCCCAAGAACCCTTAATACTTTTTACAGTGGATGAAATTTGTTTTTCAATTGAAGATGCTTCTTTTTCATTTACGAAGTCCCAAGGAATTGCAGGAACCTCAATGAGGGGCAAAATAAGCGATTGTATTTCTTCGTTAAGTGTTTTTAATGCATCAAACTCTCCTTTTTTGCCTTTCAAGATAGGCATGTAAATTTTGTTATTCATAATTGTTAGTTTAAAATACAATATATGAATAATACGTTAGTTTATCTTACGGTTTTGCTTAAAAAAAATCCCCAGCTAATAAGTGGGGAATTATTTAGATAAATTTTTGATGAATCATATACTTACCTTCGTCCGTCAGATGAAATCTAAGTTCGTATTCACCATCTGTACAATATTCTTGACATAATCGATCATGATATAGAGTAAAGTCCTTTTGAAATACTCTGTAAAATTTTAAAAAATCATCCATTTTCTTTGGTGCAATAGTAGTATGATATGGCAATTTATCATCAATGATTACATTTCCATATACAGAATCTTTTAAATTTAAAGCTTCTTCGTAAGTCATAGTTATTGTTTTTTTAATTCCACTAATATAAAAAACCTTCCCAATATAGAGAAAAGTTTGTAAATTTGATTTGTTATTTAGAATCTCACCATTTCTATCTTACGTTAATTAAGTGGGTTCTTATTTTATAATCTATTCAGGCATATTAATTTCCAACTGTTTTTCAATTTGCTCTAATGTTTTGGGATCATTGAAGGCTCTTGTTTTATTAGAATTTCACTAAATCAAACCATGTTCCACTACTATTGTCTTTCCACTGAATCTGAGTTGTGGAAACCTTTTTAAACTCATAATGCTGTACTACTCCTGAGTTATTAAATTTCATATCAAAAATATATGATGTTGTTGTGTTAGAATTTTCATCAACACTACCGCCATAAGGATGTGCTTTAATGTATGTCTTCAAAAGAAAGTGTACTTTTTCTTAGAGAGTGTTTTCTGTTTCAAATATAGAATTTAAAGTTTAGTTTTTTGCTTTTAAAAAGAAAAAAAATTAGGTTTCGATTAATTTTCTTTTGTAATATTCCTTTTTTCTTCTTTTTAGAGTTTCAGATTTTATCTGCTGTCTTATTTTCAACACTTCATCGGCTCTTCCAAAGTACACATCCGCTGGAGTTAGATTCTTCAAAGATTCGTGATAACGCTCATTGTTATAGCGGTTTACAAATACTTCCAAAGCCGCTTCCAATTCCTCTGGACTGTAATAATGATGCAGTTTCACCACATTTTTCATCGTCCTGTGGTAGCGTTCAATCTTGCCTTGCGTCTGTGGATGAGCGGGCTTTCCATGGATTTGCTTCATGCCGTGATTATCGTGTAAATACTCCTTTAATTCCTCGGTAATATAGCAAGAACCGTTGTCCGACAGAAGTTTCGGAACTTGTCCTTTTCTTAAACCTGCTTTCTTCACAGCTCGGTCAATGGTTCTTTGAACATCATTCACCTTCATATTTCGGCACAATTCCCAATGAACGATATAGCGGCTAAAATCGTCAATCACCGTGCTTAGATAGTACCAGCCCCAACCCAGAATTTTAAAGTAAGTAAAATCTGTCTGCCACATTTCGTGAACAAAATTGGTTTTATCCTTAAATTCATTCGAGGCAGAAATCAGGATGTGCGATGGAGCCGTTATCAGTCCTCTTTTCTTTAAAATACGGTAAACACTGGATTCTGAGATAAATACACCCTTCTCATCGGTGATTTTATGAGCCAGTTCTCTGCTGGAGAGTTCAGGATAATTCAAAGCGATTTCTACCACCAGATTTTTCTCTTCTTCAGGAATGTTGTTCCACTGCCTTCTGCCAGAAGAAGGGGAAGAATGAAATCCCGCTTCACCTTTCTCAAGGTACAGATTATACCACTTGTAGAAGGTGCTTTTGTGAATGCCAAGTTCCCTGAGTGTCCTGTTCACGCCGATTTCACTACGGGTAACCATTTGGATGATTTCCAGTTTTTCTTCAGGTAACAACCTCATATACTTTCTGTATTTTTCGGTTATTCCAGAATTTCCAAACTTTTTTTTACAATGTCGTAGCGGATAACGAGGTCGGCGACCGTCTCCTTGAGTTTTCGGTTCTCTTCCCGAAGCTGAGAGACTTCTTCGGAGGTTGCCTGGCGAAGAGTATCTCCTGAGAGTTGCTTTTTACCGGCTTCAATGAACTCCTTATTCCATTTGTAGAAGGTAGATTCCTGAATAGCGTGCTTGCGACAGAGTTCGGCTATGGAGGTTTCAGCCCGAAGGGCTTCCATCACAATTAGGATCTTTTGTTCCGCGGTGAAAATCCTTCTGGTTTTTCTGCGGATGTCTTTTAAATAATTTTCAGGATTACTGATTGGTTTTTTGGCTGTCATAATAAATCAAATTTAATGGTTTTTTTTGTTCTGTTTATTATGAAAACACTATCTTAGTTCTGAACTAAATCGGTACACTTTTTGCTGACGATTTACATATCATAGGTAAGAATTTTTATTTTTTTACAATTTGAATTATTAAAGATTGAACTTAACATTGTTTTATCAGACATTCCACATGAATGTCCCATTACATATACTTCAAACTCGTCAGAATCGATAAACTTTAAAAAATTTTCATAATTATTTGTCCTTAGATACCAATATGTTTTTACGTATTTTAAACATTCATCATATTTTTCTAGTACTTCAAAATTAGTTTCTTCTTCATCACCATATCCAAAAATCATTGGGTTATTGATATCATTTAATTTCCCATGAATGTAAATAACATTTGTGTTTGGTATCGTTTTTCGAATTTCTTTTACGTAAGTTTCAATAGTAGAAGTGTAATTGAAATTTAAGAACAAAATATTACTAGGTGTGGGAGCATCATTTGTATTTATACTTATTCCACGAACAGTCTTTTTGCTTTGAGGTGCAAGATTGTGTTTTATAGGTTCTGTTAATTGACTTACTAAATAACTTTTTGATACATCATATTCATGAGATGAATGTTGTTCTTCGATTCTAGTTAGGTAGTTATAGAGTAAATTTTGTAAAAGCTCGAAGCCTTTATTTAGTTCGATGATTTCTTGTATCTTATTTTTTGACGATAGTTCACAAAGAATTTTGTAATATTCGTTTTCTATATCAACCCAGTTGGATTCTCTACAGGAAGAAAGAAGTATTGATATTAGATTGTTTTTAAGCTTTAATGAATATTCAAGAGTCTCTTTATAAATTGGTCTTCCAGTCACAGTAATTCCAAGCGAATTGTCACTTTGTATATAGCCATAAAAATTGTTTAACTCCCAAGTATTTATATAAGGATTCGAATTTAATTGTTTATCAAATCGGTTGTTTTTTATCACTGTTAGAAACTCATCTTCATACTTTCCATAGTCCCTAGCCAAGCTAAAAGATTTTTTTAAATAATCAAGTATAAAGTCTTTATATGAAGTTTTAATCTTATGTGCTATATCAAAGCCATTCCCAATTAGTATTAGTCTGTTCATTTTTGAGATTTATGGTTTTAAAACAAATATATGGAAACTGTATTTTAAAACATAGTAATACATATAATCTTAAAGTCATTATTTAGTAATTTTTTAATAAGTTTTGTTATGTATAGCTGAGAATATTGTAGACCTAATTACCCTAAATCTGAAATTTTAACTAGATATGTCATGAGGCTACCTACCGTAGAAAAATACCCCACTACGTCGATTCTGTTTTTTTGATATAGCCCTATGCATTGGTTGTGATTTTCAGGACTGGCTTTGTTCTTTGCTGTGCATAAACGATTATAATCTTTTTAAGAAGCTTGATTTTTTAAGTAAAACTGTCTGATATATTTGTGTTTATGGTTATATTTGCGTATATTTATTTGATAGATTATAGTATGTTTAGGTACAAGAAACCTTTATTATAACTATTAAAATTCAAGTAAGTTTAATTAAATTAAAATAGATTTAAAAAACTACATTTCAAAAATTCGGGTACAACTTTGGGTACAAGAACAAAAAAGAGAAAATGTAATTATCTAAAATTCAATAATTTACAAATTCTCTTTAGCTTAAAAAGTGGAGTTGGAGGTTTTCGAACCTGTTATATTTTAACATATCTCAAAATATGTAATAGATCTATTTATCAGTATTTTAGCTATCTTTGTATAAACTAATATACTTAGTTTTTATGTCTAAATATAGAAGAAGTAGCACCTAAACTGGCACCTGATGAACTACACTTTTAAACTTAAGCAACCCAATGGTACAAAGGAATCTTTGATTTATTTCCGTTCTTTTTTCAACAATGAAAATAAGAATTTCATCTATTCTACTGGTGAGAAAATAAAACCAAGCGAATGGGATTTTGAAGGTAGACAACCAAATGATCTAAATGGAAGAACAAAAAAAGCAGAAATTCATCGAAGCGTTAAGATGCAGTTAGATCGCTACAGCAGTTTCTTTACAGAGATTGTTAATCGATACAAGAACATTAATGAAGAACTTACAGTCGATATTCTTAAACAAAGATTCGATGAAAAGTTCAAAAAAATTACTGTTAAAAGTGATTTCTTTAGGATTTACCAAGAGTTTTTGGATGAGAAGGAAAATGATTATACTGGAAATTCGATTTCAAACTCAACTCTAAAGCGTTACAAATGCAATAAGAATCTACTCGAAGATTTTGAAAGCAATTGTAAAGTTAAGATCACTCTGGGAAAATTTGATGATAAACTTTACAATAGGTTTTTAAAGTATTGTATTGAAGAAAAGAAGCATTCTGCAAATACATTACACAGAAATGTTGGTCTACTCAAGACTTTTCTCCTTTGGGCTCTTAACAAAAAATATACTTACAATAACAATTTTATTGCTTTCAAAAAACCTGCGAAATTCACAACCGACGAAATAGCTTTAAATTATGAGCAAGTTGAGCTCATCTACAATTATGACTTCAGTGAAAATAAAAGGTTGGAAAGAGTCCGTGATCTTTTTGTTTTCGGATGCACTACAGGAATGAGGTTTGGCAATTACAGCACGATTTCAAGAAGTGATGTTGATGGGAATTTCATACGGGTCATCGATTTAAAAAGTAAATCTAAAAACTTAGCAATTCCCTTGAACAGTATTTCTAAATCAATACTCGAAAAGTATGATTATAACCTGCCTAATATTACAAATCAAAAGATGAATGAATATATCAAGGAGGTTTTTAAAAAGTTGGAATTTACTGATGAAATAAAAAAGACTATGAAATATGGTGATGAACTGATTGACCAGAAAGCCGAATTTTGGACAAGAATTTCGTCACATACTGCAAGAAGAAGTTTCATCACTATAATGAAGAACAAACGGGTTCCGGATAAAGTTATTATGAGTTACACTGGTCATACTAGTTTGGAGGTCTTTAATGCTTATTACAGACCAAGTGAAGATGATAAGATCAATTATATGAATGAGGTTTTTAAATAATCATTAATTTAGATTATGGATCAAAAAAAGCTTTACGGACATTGGCACTTTTGGGAAGAATTTGTAAGCTATCCTATGATGGTTTATTATTGGATCAGGGGAGAAAACATTCAAAAGATGTTGACAAAAAAAATTGACAAAGCCAAAAAGAATGCCAGCCAAATTATTCTTACTGAGAAAATGAAAAACGAGTTTTTGATCCAGTATGAAAAGTTGGATAACTTCTTCAGTTTTCATTTCAAAGATATTGAAGCATCAAGAAATCACAATTTTGAAGAAAAGATTAAATATTGTTTGAATCAATATAAAAAGGAATCTACAAGTCTTCTAAGCTCAAGTAATCTAATGAAGTTGCAGGGCAATTTTTTAAATGGTGCAGAAAAAACACTTTTTCTTTATTTCACCTTAGAAGGCAAAACGAATAGAGAAATTCGCTTATCAGATATTATGATTGGTGATAATAGTTCTAAAATTTTCATTGCTTTTTTAAAAGGCAAAAAATTCATCGATGAAAATCACAATCTGACTGTGGATCAGAAATCTTCATTTATAAGAATTCATCGTTTTCTAAAAGATAATCACATCATCAATCCAGATTTTCAAGATACCACAATTATTGAGGCTATGGAAAATGAATATAATACCAATTTTGACAAAGGAACATTCTCGAGGGCAATAATTGTAAAACCAAATGATTTCGAAGAAATTATCTATCACGAATTATCTGAATTGTTTAATGTTAGGAATTAGGATTTGTATAATTGAATAAGCATATCTTAATATTTCTTAACTGATCTATTATCTTACATCTCACTGAAATGGAATTTGAAATCAATTCTTTTTTTGTATTTTTTTTAGAATATCGATCAACTTGCTCTTTCTTTCTTTTGACTTCGGACTCAAGTCTTACAGGACATTTATTAAAATTTAAAAAAATTTACATAAGATTATTTTTTAACACGCCAAGTTTTGTCGTTAGTACGAATTACTTTTGTCACAATAATATGATAACAGTCATATTAATTCTCATTAATGAGGTGATATAATTTGTTAAAAAAAGTTAAATTCGCAAAAAAATAATTAATAACCAAACTCATGAAAAAACTCTACATGAGTACATTTCTTATATGTACAACTGCTGTATTGTATTCTCAAGAAGTGGTATGGCAGAAAGATATCAAATCCTCCACGCAGGATTTTCTTTCTCAAGTAACTACTACAGTCGATCAACAATACTTGATTACCGGGAGCAGCATTCAGGCTAACAACAAACAACCATCGTCAAACAGCCAAAAACAAAACAACGGCTACGATTTCCATTTGGTCAAGCTTAATCAACAGGGTGAAGAAGCCTGGGAAAAGTATTTCTCGGGACAAAACCACGATTTTCTTTCGTCGGCCATTTCCACACAAGATGGAGGATTTTTAATTTCTGGAACGACATATTCCTCAAAAGGTTTAGATAAAAAGGACGATTCGAAAGGCGGATCTGATATTTGGCTGATCAGAATTAATGAATTCGGGGATGAGCTTTGGCAGAAAACCTTAGGAACATTACAGGATGAAGAAGCAAGATCGGTGATACAGATGGCAGATTTAGGATTTATGGTAGCCGGAAATGTTCAGAATGCTTCAAACGGTTTTGGTTCTAAAGATGTGATCATCTCAAGACTGGATAAAAACGGAAAAGTAATATCAGAATCAATATTAGGTGGAAGAGGGCTTGATGAAGTTGAAAAGATGATTCCCACTCCAGATGGTGGAGCGTTGTTAGGAATTTATTCGAGAAGCGGGGCTTTTTTTATGGGTAATAAGCAATCGGTAATGAGTAATGCCAATTCGAATGCAAAAACCAATGAATCACAAATTACTGATTATCCATTACCAATTACTCATCCAAAATCTACTGAGAACTTTGGCGAAGGCGATTACTGGATTGTAAAACTGAACAAAAACGGAAAGGTAGAGTGGGAAAAGAATTACGGAGGTAAAAGTGATGACCATGTGAGAACAATGGCATTTACTTCTTCGGGTTACATTATCGGCGGTGAATCGAGATCTGAAAGATCAGGAAATAAAACAGGGGGAATTGAAGAAGGAACAGATGTCTGGTTAATTTCACTCAATGCCAAAGGCGATGAACAATGGCAAAAATCCTACAACTTCAAGAACCGTGATATTCTGATGGGAATGAATGTGATAAGCGGGATGCGGGATGCCGGAAGCGGGAAGCCATCAACCAACAATCATCAACTATCAACCAAAGGCATTTTGCTGGGCGGCTATACTCAGGCTGAAGGAAGGATTGAAGCGGATGATGAGACATTCTGGATGCTTTATATCGACAATGACGGTAATGAACAGTGGAGAAAGCACGTGAAAGGAGAATCGAGAAAGAAGGAAGAGAGGTTATCTGATCTGAAGATGAATAAAGACGGTTCGATTGTACTCGCAGGAACGAGTGCGGAAGAATTAGGCAAAGAGAACTGGAAGATCGTGAAATTGGGTGACAGCCAGATTGATCAGCTGATTGAGAAACAGGATATGAAGATTTATCCGAATCCGGTGAATGATTACTGTTATGTGGAGATCGGTTTTGAGTTTAAGGAAGCAGATATTACGCTGTATGATATGGGTGGAAGACAGCTTCAAAGCTTAAAGACCAAGAATAAAGTGACAAAGATCAATACGCAGAATTTGATTCAGGGAGCTTATTTGATTGTTGTGAAAACAGATACTGACAAATCTGCTAATGCAAAAATTATTAAAAAGTAAACATGATGAATATAAAATTAAAACGATTAGCACTTATTTTATTTTTTAGTGCTTATACTTATTTAAATGCACAACAGGAAATAAATTTCGGAGATTTTTCAAGACCCGTACCTTCGGTGTCATCTTTGGCAGCCTATTCCAATGCACCTGTATCGTACGCTTCAGGAATTCCTGATATTTCATTTCCGCTGTTAAGTTTACCATCGAATAATAAAAATATTGCCCTAAACTTAAACCTTTCCTATAATCCTCTAAACGTTTCCCCTCTTGAAGCAGCAAGTGATATTGGCACCGGATGGTCTCTGTTTATGGGTGGTGTTATTTCAAGGAAAATTGTAGGGGAGTTGGATGAGAAATTTGATGATAGTAGCGTTCATTATTACAAAAAGAATGACTTTGATGATATCTATTATTATAACTTGCCGGGATTATCAGGAAAGTTTAAGATTGTACGAAATATCACTGCAAACACTTTTTCTGTTGCTAATATGTCTTCAAATCTGGTTAAAATAGAATACACAAGAGAAAGTAACAATGCAACCCTTATCTTAAATTCTTTTACAATAACAGATACCAAAGGGATTAAATACATTTTCAACGATTACAGCAGAAGCAACTCGGAGCTAAATGCACATCTTTTAGGTGGACGCGTTTATAAGTCAGCTTTCTTTTTAAGCCAGATCAAAGATGCGAATGATTTAGAGATAGCAAATTTTACGTATCAAAAAGATATTAAGTATAAATATGGAAGTACAAGTTTCATCAATTATCAGACCTGTAAGCTTAAAACTATTACCTCTCCTTTTTATGGTAAAATAGAGTTGGATTATTTGTATGAAGGCTCATTGGAGAATACAATGAATGATCCTTATACTATAACCAAAGCGGTATTAAAAGATCACTATAATCATATAATTTCACAGTATGGGTTTGAGTACTCATATTCAATATACGGTCCCCAGCCAACAGGTCCCGGCAAAAGAGTACTGACTAAACTCAAGAAAATAAATAGAAACAATATCGTTTCAGAAAACACGGAGTTTCAGTATAACACAAATGAATATGATCAGTTTGTTACAGATTTTAATTTCCCGGGATATAACCTGTCGTATTTCTGTCCTGTAAATGATCACACTACAAATCCCAGATACGCAGGTATTGGAGTTCTTAAAAGAGTAGTTAGCCCGACAGGAGGAGTTACAGAATACAACTTTGAACCACAGGAAATTTATATGGATAAAACTACTCCTGAATATCTAAATCCCATTATTAACGGATCAAGCTTTGTAAATCCTCAGTTACAGTACCTGAAAGACTTCAGCCAGTTTTCTTTTGATACCAATCATGGTACAACTAGATTATTCAATGTAACAGGAACGCCCAATGTATTAAAAAAGGTATATATCGTTTTTAATGTTACTTCTACTTACACTCCTATTTTTTGGGATGAAAACACCCCTACTTATGTAGATTTTAGTATTAAACAAGGTAATAACACAATAGTGACTAACGGAATCTGTGCAAATCCGGGTAACAGCAGTACTTATAAGATGGAAGAATATACACTTTATCCCGGTTCTTACGAAATGAAATTTTTAGGTTCTGGTGGTACAGGTAATGTAATGATGCTGGATTTGGGACATCAACCTCTTCCATTTAAAAACAGTGAGATCACCACGGGAGTGAGAATCGCCAATATCAAGCATTATAATAACCAGACTGACTTAAATCCTTTAACTATTACCAAATTTAGTTATGATAATTTTACTGATAGCAACAACTCTACGGGTTACAATTTTGATCCTGAAGATGATTTTGGAGATGTAAATGTGAGCCAGTTCACATTGTATAAAAACGTCAAAGTTACGAATGCAGATGATAATGCAGGTTTCACAAAATACTATTATAAAACACCCAATGATTATCCCGCTACACAAACTGGTTCAAATTCGTTTTGGTCTTACTATAATTTGACGAAAACGGGATTGGAAGAGAAAAAAGAAGTCTACAATGCCCAGAACCAACTTTTGATTTCTGAAAATACAGATTATATTATGGAAAGTATACCAGGATCTTACTTCCTTATGATTGGAGATCATATGTATTCTTCCTCTGCTTATTTCAAAAAAATAACAGCCTCTACAAAAAGCTATTTCGATGGTCAGACGGTGGAAGAAATCAATGAAACGCATTTCGACGAAAGTAATCTGGAAGCTTCTTTGGTGAAAAAAATATATGATGATGTGACCACGGAGACAACACTTACTTACCCGAATTCATCCGGATCATACAGCAGTCTTTTTTCAAAAAACATTAAAGGTATTCCGGTAATTCAGGAAACTATTGAAGATGGGAAAACATTGAGTAAATCGATAACAAAATTCGACAATCCATCTTCTGCGTTGCCAACTTCAGTTATGACAACCAATATCAGCGACGGAACTACAAAAACAGCGATGACTTTTGATCTCTATGATGACAAAGGAAATGTTGTTCAAATGACCTCTGCTACAGGAGTTCCTACCACTATTGTGTATGGATATGATAAGACGCAACCTATTGCGAAGATACAGGGTGCAACATATGCACAAGTTTCTCCTTACATTCAGAATATTATTGACGCTTCTAATGCAGACGCAGCCAATCCGGCAAACGAACAAGCCCTTCTTACTGCACTGGATAACTTCAGGAAAAATATGATTTTCAAGGATTTTGTTATTTCTACCAATACTTATGATCCGCTGATTGGAATGACCACCAATACGCCGCCGAACGGAATTAGAGAAATTTATATTTATAACTTTGATAATAAGCTGGAAAAAGTGGTCGATATGAACGGCAAGTTGCTGACGGAACATAAATACAACTATAAAAACTAAATGACATGAAAAAAATATTATATATACTCTTTATATTTCTATATTACTCCCTCTGGAGCCAGACCAGTCTGCCTTCAACGGAAAACTATATCTATAATAAAAACTGCCTTAATGATGACTGTTCAAAAAAAACAGAATCTGTACAGTATTTCGATGGTCTGGGGAGACTGAAGCAAAGTGTTTCGGTAAAAGCAACCCCGGAGGGGAAAGATATTGTGGTTCCAGTGGAATACGACAACTATGGAAGGGAGCTTAAAAGCTATCTTCCCATTCCGCAACAGACTACGCAAAACGGAGGGGTTTATAGTGATCCGCTTTCTGTAGCAAATGCTGTGTACGGAAATGAAAAGATCTATGCTGAAAAAATACCTGAAGCATCTCCACTGGGAAGAGTTTTGCAGCAGAAGAAACCGGGAAATGACTGGAATAATCATCCCGCCACAATGTCGTATGCTGCCAACTCAGCCGGAGAAGTTAAAAAATACACGGTTTCTACTACATGGGTGGAAGGAAGAACCAACAGCATTCTCTCATTGGAGGGTACTTACCCTGCTGAAAGACTTTATAAAACAACCATTACCGATGAAGACGGACGCACCAACATAGAATTCAAAAACAAAAAAGGACAGGTGGTGCTGTCGAGAAGAAATGACGGATTAAAGGATATTGATACCTATTATATATATAACGAATACGGACATCGGGTATACGTTATTTCTCCGTTGGCTGCAGAATCGGGACTTACCGACCAAGGAACAGTGGATAACTTGTGCTACCAATATCGTTATGATGGATGGAACAGGCTTGTAGAAAAAAAACTGCCGGGAAAAGGATGGGAATGGATGGTTTATGACAAGCAGGATAGGCTGGTTCTTTCACAGGATGCTGCACTGAGGAGTACTTCCAATAATTTTGCTAAAAGAGGCTGGCTGTTTACAAAATACGACCAGCTGGGGAGAGTGGTATATTCTGGTTTTTTTGCCAATACGGCTACAAGAGCAGCTATGCAGACAGCACTTAATAACATGTCTGCCAATGCAGCCAACAACGAAACAAGAAGCGCAACTTCTTTCATAGCTAACGGAACAGATATTTACTACACTAAAAATGCCTTCCCAACAGGAAGCATGACCGTGCTGAGCATAAACTACTATGATACTTACCCCGTGGGCAGTCCTGCATCTCCTGCAGAGATAAGAGGGCAGAGTGTGCTTTCTGAGGATGCACAGGCTAACAGTAGCAGTACCAAGACGCTTCCTACAGCTTCGTTCATTAAAAATATTGAGAGCGACAGCTGGACGAAAAATTTCCTGTGGTATGATGATAAAGCAAGAATAATCAAAGCATACACAATAAATCACATGGGCGGTTATACTACAAAAGAATCAAAGCTTGATTTTGCAGGTATGCCACAAGAAAATTATACATATCATAAGAGAACAATTGCAGTCAACGAAATAACAATTAGAGAAATATACGAATATGATGAAAATAATAGAGTAAAAAAACACTGGCATCAGGTTAATAACCAAATTTCTGAGCTGCTTACGGAAAATGTATATAATGAACTGTCCCAGATTGTGAACAAAAAAACGGGTAGCGGGCTTCAGAATATCGATTATACCTACAACCTCCACGGTTCGCTTACCAAAATAAATGATCCAACTATGCTGAACGGTAAGCTGTTCGGTTATGAGATTAGATATCATAATCCTTCCAATACGTCTGCGGCGTCAGCAAAGTTCAACGGCTCAATTACGGAAGTCGACTGGAAAACAGCCAATGATGAAGTATTGAGAAGATATTCTTACCAATATGACCATTTCGACCGCCTTCTGAAAGGAACGTATTCCGAAACATCGGTATCTGTTCCGCACAATGATCTCTTTAACGAAAGCCAGAGCTACGACAGCAACGGCAATATCGTGAGCCTGAAGAGATACGCACCGCAAGGAACAACAACCCCGATGCTAATAGACAATCTTTCTTATACTTATAGCGGCAATCAGCTCATGAAAGTACAGGACATTACAGAAAATCTGAGCGGATACCCGATCGGGGGGAACAACCTGTCGTATGATGTGAACGGAAATATGACGAGCCATGTCGATAAGGGAATTTCTTCCATCCAATATAATTTTCTAAATTTGGCAACGGTTGTGGTTACTGGAGGTCAGAGTGTACAGTACTATTACAGCGCAGACGGCACAAAAGTTAAAAAGACCAGCAGTGGTAAAACGGTTGATTACCTGGGAGATTTTCAGTATGATAACGGAGTGTTACAGTTTTTTTCTACAGGAGAGGGATACTATGATTTTGCTAATACAAGATATGTTTATAATTATACTGATAATTTAGGAAATATCCGGTTAAGTTATACAAAAAATACTGTAGGTGTGCCTCAAATTTTGGAGGAGAATAACTATTATCCTTTTGGCATGAAACATCAAGGGTATAATTCCGGTAGCACAAGTAATACATCTTTTACCTACAATTACAATGGTAAGGAAATGCAGATTGAAACGGGGATGATTGATTACGGCTGGAGACAGTATATACCTGAATTAGGAAGGTGGAACGGGATTGATCAATTGGCAGAAAGTTATATTTCTACAAGTACGTACTCGTATGTTTCAAATAATCCTATCATGAGATTTGATGTTGATGGAAGATGGTTTAACGATGATGGTACAATAGATACCTCTGGAAGAACACCTGGATTTGTTAGTGGAAAGCAGTATTTAAATAGTTTTCTTGGAGTGAATAAAAATGATGGAGGAGGTGGGTCAGCTTTAAATATTATAATTAATTTTATAAGAGGTGATACAGATGGTTTAGGAAATTTTATAAATAGTGAATTTACAAAAAATGGATGGCATGTCATTGACGCAGATAGTATGGAGGATGCTCTAACAAAATTAAAAAAGTATTTAGGTAATGATCGCGCTGACAATATTTTCATTAATGCACATGGTTCAGCAAGTGAGCGGTATGTTTATGATGAGGGAGGACAGCTAATTGCTGATTTGAGTCCTAGTGGAAGAAATGGGTATAAAGTTGTTGGTGATACTGGCTTTCATACTTCAAAAGATCAGATTTTAGGGAGTGATTTGCAACAATATATATTTGATAAATCTAAATTATCTTCTGATAAGGTCAAGAGTATTGATAGCTTTATTGGCATTGCAAATTATGTTAAAAATGGTAAAAATTTGATCATTGGCGCTTGTTGGACTGTTAGATATGATGATCTTTTTGGTGTAGGAATTTCATCTATAGTTAAATCAATAGACGTTTTTGCAAACAGAGATTATTCAAGTATATATACTGTAAAAGGAAAAGGTGTAATACCATTTCAAAACTTTATAAATTATAACCAAACCTCTCAAAAAAACTACATAAATGGATGGGTTCAATACAGAGATGGAGTTGCTAATCAGCACAAATTTAATATAATAATGACAAGATATGGAGTTAAAACAATTAAATAATATAATTATATTAATAGCTATAGCCTGCAATATTAGCGTATTTTCACAAACAAAATTGGCAGATATAGAGAATAAGGAATTCAGCATAAATCTTAAAAAAGAAAAATCAAATTTTATAAAAATATCTGATGATGCCAATTACAGTATTTATTATGTTTTTGATAAAAAAGACTTTGATTTAAAAAAGGGATTAGGTACTAATGGAATAGCAAAGGTTATCTTTTTTTCTAAAAAATATAATAAAGGAATATTTTCAATTTTTGAACAGGTAGCCTATCGCGAAAAAAGGAATGTGTATAACATTCGAATACGTACAGGTTCTTATGATAAAAATATGTTTGTTTCTTCACTTGCAATATTAGATAAAGATTTTAACTATGAATATTTTATTAAATATTATCATTTACCACCTCCCCCACCAGATAAAGGTATTTATAAATCCTCTTTTATAATACAAGATAGTAAAAATTATTGCAGGACTAATGATATAGTAATTAAAGGTAATTTGATATATGAGAAAATAGATGATATTTTGAGTAGTATTCAAACGTTAGATACTAATAAAATTAATGGAAAAGAATGTGATCGTATAATCAATAATTTAGATTTTAACGATTTTTTTAAAAAATAATAAGTAAATTTAAAAATTATTATTAAATCATACAAAGGTCATACTTTGATTGATGGCTACTATATTTATTAGGTTAACTATGACAATTAAATAATTTTTAAACAGAAAAAGAGTGATCATTTGATTGCTCTTTTTCTGTTTAAAAATTATTGGCTAATATTATGGTGTAAATCTTTACAAACACTAGGGAAACTTACAATCTTAAATATTCTGCCGGCGCAGCTAGGTATTAATTGTAACCATTACAATAATGATTGAGTGATGTGCTTACAATAATGTATTAATTCGTTAATGTGAGGTATAAAACTTTACGCAATTGAGTAAAATTGCATCATTAATTATTCCAATCATACAATTTTGTCTGCAAATAAATACCACAGATTATGCAGACAACAAATCCATTCCAAACCATTCTCGACGAATTAGGGGAAGTGAAAGACTTACTTTATTCCCTAAAAAAAGAACCTGAAATTGAGTTGAAAAAGAAACTATACTCTATCAAAGAGTGTTCAGAAATTCTTAAACTTGATTACCAGACCGTACGCTCACACATTTTAAAAGGTAACATCAAAGCGGAACAGATCGGAAGATTCTACAGGGTCAATCATTTTGATCTGATGGATGCTTTAAACGAAGTCAAATCGCTTAAGTATAGAAGATAGATAAGACTTTATTATCAAGCATTCTAATTCACCTTTCTGTACTTCCTGTACAGAATCAAACCTTAAAAATATGAGCGAAAAAATCCCATACCTCAGAGTAGGTACAACCTATTATAAAACTATCGAGAAACCATTGATCTCAGGAGATAAGATCTCGATACTAACTCGATGGAATCGTGAGACCATTATCAGCGATCACGGAAAGGTATATGTCTCAAAAGTTCCTAAGTATGACGGGTTCTGCTGTATCCCATCCCATTTGCAATACCAACAAATTATCCAAGGATTCTATAATGTTTACAATGAGATTCCTTATCAGCCGATTAAAGAAATACCGGAGCAAACATCCCTAAAAGAGAAGATTCCATTTTCACTTAGATTTATGGAGCATATTTTCGCAGAACAGCTGGAATTAGGATTGGATTACATCAAGATCTTACTGCAATATCCAACACAGATACTCCCGATTCTCTGTCTTGTAAGCAAAGAAAGGTCTACAGGAAAATCTACATTCATAAAATGGCTGAAATCCATTTTTGGACTTAATATGACCTACATCAAAGGAGACTCATTCAGCAGTCAGTTCAATTCAGATTGGACTTCGATGCTGATAGTTGCAATTGACGAAGTATTCTTTGATAAAAAAGAAATCACGGAACGCTTAAAATATCTTTCTACGACCGACAAAGACAAAAAGGAGGCAAAGGGAAAAGACCGTGAAGAGGTCGAGTTTTTTGGCAAATTTATTCTCTGTTCCAATAATGAAGATAACTTCATTCAGATTGATGAGAATGAGATCAGATTCTGGATTATCAAAGTAAAATCAATCAAAAGCGAAAACACTGAATTTCTAAAAAATCTCAACAAAGAGATTCCTTATTTTCTTCGATATTTAATTCAAAGACCTTTCCACAGTCATAAGGAGACGAGGATGTGGTTTACAGAATCACAGATCAGAACAAAAGCTCTTCAGAGACTGGTTTGGAAAAATAATAACAAACTGGAATCTAAGATCATCGAACTTTTATATGAATTTTTCGAAAATACTGAAGACAGTAAGATCCATTGTATTCCTCAGGATATTTTCAATATGCTTGGCAAGATGTTCACCAAACAATATTGGACAGTCAATGATGTCCGGAAAATACTGAAAGAAAACTGGAAACTCGAACCTCAAAGTAATTCTTTGTCCTATATAAAATACGACCTCGATTATGGTTTAAGTTTTTTCCAACAGAACAAAACAGGACGATATTTTACAATAGAAAGGAATTTTATTCTTCAAAGATTTGATGAAATGATGAATTAATTGATAATGAAAATAAAATCAATTAGTTACATCTCATCAAAATCCTCATCAAATTTTCAAACCTTGATTTTTGATGAGAGGATGATGAGGAGAATATTTCCACTTTGATGAGGTGATGAGACTTTGATGAGAGCCTAAAATATTGTTATACAGTTTTTTATATAGCTTTCTCATCAATTCATCAAAAATTATTCAAAACTAAACTCATCCGCCTGAACTTACAGGATACTTACTATTTATTGCTAAAAAAAATTAAAAATTACAACAATGAACTGCAAACAATTCAACAGCATATCGTTGGAAGAAGTCCTCCTTTCTCTCGGACACCTTCCAACGAAACAAAATGAAAAAGAAGCTTGGTATCTCAATCCATTTACCACCGAATCCCAAGCCTCTTTCAAATTGGATAAAAGAATTAATGCCTGGTATCTTCATTCAGAGGGTGTCGGCGGGAACAATACCGATTTTATGAAGAGGTATTTAGATACCTCGGTTAATGAAGTTTTGATATGGGCAGAGAAGCAGAAGTTTTCTTCTTTTCATCAGCAACAACACATTAAAAAGTCGGAACCAAATTATGCAATTGATGAAATACTCAATCTCCAGAATCCTAATCTAAAACAATATTTACAGGGACGTGGATTAAGTCCTAAAACCTATGATTATGTAAAAGAAATACGATTTACCATCGGAAGTAAGAAACTCTACGCCATTGGCTTTGAAAATTTATCCGGAGGCTTTGAGCTTCGTAATTCTTTTTATAAAGGTTCATTGTTGAAAAAGGATATTTCAATAATTAATCTCAATTGTGGTTTACAGGACATATCAAGTGTTGAAGTTAAAAATATCAAAAGTGCAGCAGTTTTTGAAGGCTTTATGGATGCCTTGTCTTTTGTCGAAATGCAGAGATCTTTCGCAGGAGATATTCTTGTAATGAATTCCATTGCTCTTTTAAACAAATCCATAGAGCATCTGAAAAACTATTCTGATATCAATCTTTTTCTCGACAATGATACCGCAGGAATAAAATGTAAATCTCAGATCATAAAATCATTTCCAGAAGCAAAAGATCACTCCGGAATTTATTCCAACCATAAAGATCTCAACGAGTTTTTGATACATCGAATAAAAAATGATAAAGCTATTAAGTCCGGAAAGCAATCTGAAAAATTTCCTGAAGCTGATAAACTAGAACAGAGAAATCAGAAACTTGAAATTAAAAACTCAAATGGTTTTAAAATTAAACGTTGATAATGCGCGCTGTATTTTTTACCAACTACCCGCAGAAGTTAGGAGCGCATTCGCAACTTTGAAGGTCGTTCCTCCCAACAAAGTTTCAAATACGCTCTGCGAGGCTTTAAGCTGAGTAAAATAACATAAGGTTGATTGGAAACAACCTGTATAAAAAATACGCAGGTCTATTAACGCAGGTGCGTAAAAAATGCACAGGTAAAATTAATTGCTGTATAATTTTTATACGACAGTTTTGATTGGAAACATATAGCACAAACCTAAAAGTTGAAAACTAATGAAGACTTCAATTAATTTCAAAGCAGTCAAATCGGACTCTGAAACCCATAATTTTAGGAAAAAAACTTTTGATTATATCCGTAAAGATCTAACGCCAAAGAATGAATATTGGATGGAACAGAAAATAGCTGACCGAATCCAAAAGATCGAAGCGTATTGCAAAGAAAAGTCAGGAAGGAAGTTGCAGAAGAATGCAATGCCAGTTCGGGAAGCTGTAGTTGTTATCAAAGAAAATACAACGATGTTGGACCTTCAAAACTTGGCAAAAAGACTGGAAGATGAACTGAGAATCCGTGTTTTTCAAATTGCTATTCATAAAGATGAAGGTCATACCGATAAAGACACGAAAGAATGGAAGCCCAATTACCACGCTCATCTTGTAGCTGATTGGCAAGATTTGGAAACGGGTAAAACTCTTAAACATCAATCTTACCACTATTCAAAAATGCAGGATCTGACAGCTGAATGTCTGAATATGGAGAGGGGAATTTCTGGATCTAAAGGAAGATTAGAAGCGATTGAGTTTAAGATTCAGCAGAAAGAAGAAGATCTTAGAATTTTGGAAGAAAGATTCAATACATTGAAATCTGAGATGAATTCAGATAAATCCCAGCAACTAATTGTGAAGGAAAATGATTTTCTAGGTTTTAAAAGGCTCAATACTGATAAAACATTTACGAATTATGAGAAAGCATTTCGAATCTACAGAAGCACAATTCAAAAAAATCAAACTGAGTTAGATTCTAAGTCAAAAAAAATTACTGAGCTCAATACAAAGGTTATTGATTTACAAAAGCAAGTACATCTATTTAAAAACAAAAACGCTGTTCTATTGTCCGACCCGACAGTTTTTGCTTCTGAAAAGAAAAAATATTTAGATTCTGTCACCAATATTCTTGAAAGAGAGATCAAATTTTCAAGATATAGAAGTCCAAACCCAGATCGAACAGACAAGCAAAAGCTGATATCAGAAATGGGGCAGATTGCAGAAAACATTTGTAAAGAAAATAATATCCCATTCTCTGCTATTAATGAGATTTTCAAAGATTCAGAAAACAGTGTTAGATTTTTATCTTTATTGAGATTTGGAAACGAAAATCTAAATTATAATAATGAAGATATTCCAATTCAGAAAAATAAAAATGGAAGAAGGATGTAATTTGGCTCTCAGTATGTTTTGTATTTGATTGCATTAATTTTTATTTCTACATCAGCAAATAGGTTTTTAATTTGAACTGTAGTTCAAAATGTTAAATTCTTTCGGAGTAGTTTGATATAATTTATATGGAGTTGATTCGCAAGTAAATATTCCTCGATCCAAATAAAATTTAGGAATTAAATATTTGTAATTATTTTATAATAAAATCATCAGATAAATTTTATATTAGCAGTAGATATAGCTTTACTTAAGCTGTGTAGATCAAATTAACGTAATGCGTAAAATTTTAAATTTGTAGGCAATATTTTTACCGCTACAAAATGACAAAAATTGATATGAAATATTATGATAGAAAGAATAAATTTCAGGAGTAAAACATTCGATTTTATTAAATATAATGAATATAATTATGGAGAAAATGTATTTACTATAATAGTAGGGAAAAATGGTACAGGAAAAAGTACATTATTAAGTTCGATAGTTTCAGAATTATTAGGTAATTATAATGATAGATTTTACAATGAAAGTGAACTTGGCTTTAGTCGGAATCACTATAATAATTTAGTTATTCATAATAACTTTGAGAATATAATTGCAGTGTCCGCTAGTCCATTTGACAAATTCCCGCTTACTAAAAAATTTAATGATATTGAAAGCTACACGTACTTAGGTCTAAGAGACTTGTCTAGTATGAACTTTGGATTATCATATATGTCTAAAATTATTTCTTCTCTAATAGAGAGTATATTTAAAAACCCTTCTCATTGGAATAATCTAGCGGAAGTATTAGATTATCTGGGTTATAAAGATGAAATTTCTACAAAATTTATTTTTAATATAAGTAAATCAAGTCTAGAAGATTTTTTGAATAATAATATTAGCCCTGAAGAGTTTTTTCACAACACTAGAACGAGTGCAAGATCTTTAAATCGTAGGTTTTTTCAAAATGAATATGGTGAAATTGATATTGCTAAGCTTGACTTTTTAAGAAGTATTCTAATTTCATTAATTAGAGAAGATTTTGAATTTCGTCCAAATAGACTATTACATTTATTTATTAATCATAATGGTATAAACATTGAATCAGGGAATATCAGATTGTATAGTGAGCAAATTGTATTTTTATTAAATTCTGGAATTCTTAAGTTAAGAGATATTGGATTGATAAAAAAAAATAATAGAAATTCAATATTTTCAATTAAGGATTCAAGTTCTGGAGAACAAAGTGTTATTTTAAGCATACTAGGAATTGCAAGCAAAATAACCGATAACTCAATAATTTGTATAGACGAACCTGAAGTTTGCTTACACCCTGAATGGCAGGAAAAATATATACAAATATTAATTAATACCTTTAGGAAATTTAGAAGTTGCCATTTCATAATTGCAACCCATTCTCCACAAATAATTTCAAAATTAAGTCCAAATAATTGCTTTGTCATTTCAATGGAGGATGCCGAAATAAATAGTGCATACCAATATTTAAATAATTCAATTGATTATCAATTGGCAAATCTATTTAAAACACCAGGTTATAAAAATGAATACCTAAGTAGAATAGCATTTACAATTTTTTCAAAAGTTGGAAAAAATAAAAGATTTGATGATGAAGATTTAACAAATTATAAAGTCTTAAAAGATGTTTATAAATCTTTAGAACATAATGATCCAGTTAAAGAATTAATTACTGTAATAATTGAACTTTATAAGAAATATGCCTGACATTTCAAACTCTTACGTGTACAGTGAAGATTTTGAAAAAAGAATTATGGATAAATTTTCAAAATCTGAAATTAATCATACTAATTGGCAAGATGATGACATTAGTGATATTCGATCTAGTATAAGAGAATATTATAGAATAGAACAGAAAGGAAAATGCGCATACTGTAAACAATCTATCTCACTAATTTCGGCTAGTAATTGTCAAGTAGAACATATCGTTCCTAAATCAAAATATTTAAGTTTCATTTCAGAACCTAAAAATCTTTGCGTCATTTGTGCTGATTGCAATGAAATTAAAAAAAGTCAAGAAGTATTAAATGAAGTTCCGGAAGTAACAAACAAAAAAAATATTAAAAGATATCCAAGTGTACGTCTTCAAACTAACTTGGACATTTTGGAATAAATCCTTAAGGAGTATTTAGGGTTATAAATTTATTAATTTCTGTTGAAAATACAACTGTCTTCTTTTTCGGATTGAATCCGATTTTATTTG
>NZ_MAUH01000029.1:0-28566 GCF_001693475.1 Chryseobacterium sp. CBo1 | reverse complement strand
ATTGGATTTTTCAATTTTATTCTTCGAGTTTTTCAAAAAATTATATTTTTCAAAAAATAAAACCTGAAAAAAGATTTTTTTTTCAACTCAACACGAAAAAAGACTGCCCTTTTGAGACAGCCTCTTTTCATTTCAATCAGATTACATTCCCATTCATTTCATTACATTATTCCATACACTTATTACATTTAAAGTAAACCAACTTTTTACATCCGTTTATTCTTATGAAATTTGCGTTTAAATAAAATGATTAATGATTATGGGGAAATATAGAAATATTATTTTTTATGTAGCAACAATTATCTTTTTCTCGTGCCTCATGTATTGGTTTTTTGTAGAAGGGCAAACCTTGGAAATTGGAGAAAATATTGCTCCGCCAAAAACAACAGGCGCAACGATGTGGGAGGATTTTACGGATTCTTTTTTAACCAATCTTCACCATCCGTTAGCACTTTTACTTGCCCAGATTGTGACTATTATTATGGTCGCCAAATTATTTGGCTGGATTTGTATTAAATTAAAACAGCCTTCCGTAATCGGTGAAATGATTGCAGGAATTGTTTTAGGACCCTCACTTTTTGGCTTGTATTTTCCAGAACTTTCAGCATTTATTTTTCCTAAAGAATCATTACCCAACTTACAGTTTTTAAGTCAGATCGGTTTGATTCTCTTCATGTACATTGTCGGAATGGAGCTTGATTTAAGCATTTTAAGAAAAAAAGCTCATGATGCCGTAGTAATCAGCCACGCAAGTATTATTATTCCGTTTGCTTTAGGAGTCGGGCTTTCTTATTTTATTTATAAAGAATTTGCGCCGGAAGGAATTCAGTTCAGTTCCTTTGCTTTATTTATAGCCATTGCGATGAGTATCACCGCATTTCCTGTTTTGGCAAGAATTGTTCAAGAACGGAATCTTCATAAAACTAAAATAGGAACTGTTGTCATCACCTGTGCTGCAGCCGATGACATTACTGCATGGTGTATTTTAGCAGCCGTAATTGCAGTGGTAAAAGCAGGATCTTTCTCAGGATCTGTTTTTGTAATTCTGATGGCGGTTGTATATGTTTTCATTATGATTAAGGCGGTAAGACCGTTTTTAACAAGAATTGCTGAAGCACAAAAAGGAAAAGGCTTCATTAGTAAAGCATTGGTTGCCGTATTTTTCTTAATCCTTATTATTTCATCTTATGCAACAGAAGTAATCGGAATTCATGCATTATTTGGAGCATTTATGGCAGGTGCAATTATGCCTGAAAATGTAAAATTCAGAAATCTTTTCATTGAAAAAGTAGAAGATGTTGCATTGGTTTTATTACTTCCATTATTCTTTGTATTTACAGGGTTAAGAACACAAATAGGGTTATTGAATGATCCTCATCTTTGGAAAATCGGAGGATTTATTATCTTAACTGCCGTTATCGGAAAATTCGTAGGAAGTGCTTTAACGGCCAAATTCCTCAAACTAAGCTGGAAAGACAGTCTCACCATTGGTGCTTTGATGAATACAAGAGGTTTGACCGAACTGATTGTTTTAAATATCGGTTACGATCTTGGTGTTTTAGGACCTGAATTGTTTGCGATGTTGGTTATTATGGCATTGTTCACCACATTTATGACCGGGCCATGTCTTGACCTCATCAATTATTTCTTTAAAGGAAAAAAATCATCTCTGGAAGATGAAGATCAAGATGAAAACGACGCAAAGTATAGAGTTCTTTTGTCATTCGAGACTGCAGAATCCGGAAGTACATTGCTGAAACTTGCAGATAACCTTACTCATAAAATGAACGGCAACAAGAGCATTACAGCTATGAATATCGCGCCTGTTGATGAACTTCACGCCTTCGACATCGATAATTTCGAAAAAGAACAGTTTAAAAATGTAATTGAAACCTCACAGGATCTAAACCTTGAAATTACAACCCTTTTCAAAGCATCTACGGATATTGAAAATGATCTGACAAATATTTCAAATAAAGGAAATTATGATCTTCTTCTGATTATGCTTGGAAAATCAATGTACGAAGGAAGTTTATTGGGAAGGCTTCTGGGTTTTACCACAAAAATCATTAATCCTGAAAAACTTTTGAATACTGTAAAAGGAAAAAGCAATATTTTTAACAGTTCGCCTTTCGATGATTTTACATTACAGATTTTGGACAACACTCATATTCCGGTAGGAGTTTTAGTTGAGAAAGATTTCAAATCTGCAGACAAAGTTTTCGTTCCTATTTTTAATTTAAGTGATTTTTATTTGCTTGAATATGCTAAAAGATTGATTAATAACAACAATTCGCAAATTATTATTCTGGATGTCGCAGGACAAATCAGAAACAATATTGAAGTGAAAGAACTGATCCGAAGCATCGAACAGGTAGCTCCGAACCACATCACTTTATATAACGAGAAGAAGATTGAAAAAGAATTTTTAAACGCTCAGGATCTGATGCTGATCAGCAAGAAAAGCTGGCGCGGACTGATTGATTCAAAAAGTCTTTGGTTATCGGACATTCCGTCAACTTTAATCGTTTCAAATCCATAAAATTTCATCTAAAAAATGATTTTTGATATTTGCTAAAAAAGCCCGGATCTTGAGTCCGGGCTTTTAATTGTAATAGGTATTTTATTTATTACTTCCTTTTATAGATTTCGATAAAATTGAAGTTTTTTTCATTAAAAAATCAGGCATTAAATCTGTGGGAAGAAAGAGTTTGCTTTCACCATCAGCTTCTAAAGTACTTACAATCTCCGGATTCCAGGAAAGAAGGTCATTCATCGGAATTTTCAATTCATCGGCAATTACATTCAGCTTAAATCCAGCATTGATTTCGGTTTCCGACAAAGCAATTTCCCGAGAATCTGTTGTTCTTGAATTCAGAAGAGTCATTGTTCTCGAATCATTATAATTTGCCAAAACCGACGATAATTCTCCCGTTGCGTAACATGCATTAAGATATTTTTTAACATGGTTGATCGTTTCCTGTGGCAAATATTTAGAAAAAACATGATATTGCGTAGAATTTGCTGCCTGCATCGCTTTGGCAATATTTCCTTCTCCACAATTGTAAGCCGCAACTACTGTCACCCAATTATTGTATTTTTTATAAAGATTTTTTAATGAAACTGCAGCTGTTTTTGTACTTCTGTATAAATCATTCCGACGGTCTTCCGTTAATCCGTACTGATTGGCATGAGCGGTCATAAACTGCCACACTCCCACTGCTCCTGCGCTTGAAGTCACATTTCTGTTGAAGTGAGATTCGATTAAAGCTAAATTCCTCAAATGCTTTGGCAAACCTCTTTCAACCATAGAATATTCGATAAAATTAACAATCTCTTTATTGGCTTCAATAATATTCTTATATTTTCTCACACTGTTTTCAGAAGTATCTGAAGCAGTGAGAAACTGTGCACTCACAAAATGAGAGCAGCTTAAAAACGTTGCCGTTAAAATAATATTCTTAAGATTAGGTTTCATTTTTAATGTGTTTCAAAGCTTTTATTTATCCTGAAAATCACAATTATTTTCAATATCTCGCAGATTAAACAGATTTTCCAGATTGAAATCAGCTGATTAGCAAAATCTGCGGGAGATTTTATATTAATTTAAATTTAATAAGATTGTGAAATTAATCTACTTTCCAACTGATTTTATCTTCTTCTGTATTCCAATCTACATGAATCGTCTGTCCGGCTTTTACTTCTTCTCTTACAATCATTTTTGAGATGGGTCTTGCCAATTGTGATCTGATAACTCCGGAAATCTGTCTTGCTCCGTATTTGCTGCTAAATCCGCCTAATGCAAGGCTTTTCACCGCTTCATCACTAATTTTTAAAGTCATTCCTAATCTCGTTAATGAAGTATGAAGTGATTTTAACTGAATATTGAAGATTCTTTCAGCAATCGATTCTGTAATTGGTGCAAAAGGAATAATTTCTGTAATTCTTGCCAAAAATTCCGGTCTGAATCTTCCTGAATTCGACATAATCTGCATCAGCGAATTTGATTCCGGAATTTTTCCTTCTTCAAACTGTTTCACAATTTCTTCGCTTCCGATGTTTGAAGTAAATAAAATTAAAGCATTGCTGAAATCTCCTTCTTTTCCAAGCTTATCATGAACTTTACCTTCATCCATAATCTGTAAAAACACGTCAAAAACTGAATGATGCGCTTTTTCAATTTCATCAAATAAAACAACCGTGTAAGGCTGCTGTCTGATTTTGTTGACCAACATCCCACCTTCTTCATAACCTACATATCCGGGAGGCGCACCGTATAAAAGTGCTGCAGAATGTTCTTCTTTAAATTCAGACATATCAAAACGAACCATTGCTTTTTCATCGTTGAATAGCAATTCAGCCATAGATTTTGCCAACTCAGTTTTTCCGGTTCCGGTGGGACCTAAAAGGAAGAAAGAACCGATTGGCTGTCCCGGTTTATTCAATCCGCTTCGGTTTTCAACGATGGCATCAGAAAGAATTTTCAGGGCGTGATCCTGTCCCACTACTCTGTTCATCAGCAGAGATTCCATATTCAAAAGTTTCTCTTTTTCCTGAGCCTGAATTTTCCCGATCGGAATATTGGTTTTAGCTGCCATTACAGCCGCTAATTCAAGACGTCCTACTTTTTCTCTTTTTACAGATGCATGCTCTAAAAGTTCTGCATAGGTATCTTCTATTATTTTCTGAATCGATTCTACCGGCATAGAGTTGTCGATTTGTGGCTGCTCGCTCAGAGAACCCCACAAAATCGGACTGATCTTATCTCTTAATAAATTGTAATTCCAAATCAATTCGTCGGCTTTATCTTTATCATCAAGATATTCTTCTTTTAAAATATTTTCATAGATTTCCTTCCAGCTTTTCAGTTCTTTTTCAGAAAGTTCGTCGAGCATTTTTATTGCCGCCATTGTTCGGTCTAAAAGATCAATTGCAGCATCCGGAAGTTTTTTACCTTTTGCATAACGCTTCGCCAAACGTACACATTCTGGGATTGCGGTTTTTTCCACTTCAATTCCATGATGTTTTTTATAGCCTTCCAGCAAAACATCAATCATTTTGACGCAAGTTTTTTCATCCGGCTCGTTGACCGTCAAAACTTCAAAACGTCTGTTGAATGCCTGTTCAGGCTCTATAATTTTTCTGTATTCTTCCTGAGTTGTCGCTCCGATTACCGTAATTTCTCCTCGTGCCAATTCAGGTTTCAATAAATTAGCAACGTTTCCGATGCTTCCTTTTGGATCTAAAAGGGTATGAATTTCATCAATAAATAAAACTGCTTTTTCAATTTTTTTACATTCATTGATTACTTTTTTCAGGCGGTCTTCGATTTCGCCTTTATAAGAAGTTCCGGCAAGCAAAGCCCCGGTGTCAAGTTCTAATAATGTTGCATTCTTCAACATTTCAGGAACGTTTCCTTTGATAATTTCTGTTGCAAAACCTTCAACCAATGCTGTTTTACCAACTCCCGGCTCTCCGATGATAATTACGTTGGGCTTACTTCTTCGACAAAGAATTTCGACCAACATTCTCAATTCTTTATCCCGACCGATAATGTTTTCCAAATCACCGTTTTTTGCCTGTGCAGTACGATCAACACAATAGGCTTTAATAGAAGGAAATGAAGAATCTGAAAAATCAGAACTTCCACCAAACAAGGATGAAATTTCGCCATTCTGGGCTGCTGCAAAAGGAGTATCTTTTCTATATAAATTGAAAATTTCGTGCTCTCTTAAAGGAAGTGATTTGAGCTGTTGTAAAGTAAATGCAACCTGCGGTTTTACAATTGCCGTTAAAATACAGACTGGTGTAATCTCGTCTAAACCTAATTTCAAGCGAATATCATCGGCCTCTTCAAGAATCTGATCTACAAATTCGCCTTCACCAACTTCTGCGGGAAGATGAGTAGTTTTCGGATAATCTTCAATTCGGACATCTGCCCATTCGTAAAAGTATCCCGGATCTTTGTCTATAGATTTAAGAAATTCATTCAGCCCAATATCTTTATGCATTAATGCCTGTAAAATATGTGGTCCGCTGTATGTAGCGTTGTAATTTTCTCTCGCAATCGACTGTGCAATATGAAACAGCTGTTTCACCGTTTCATTGGTAACAAGTACTCCCATTTATATTTTAATATTAATATTTTGACTTTATTTTTGGTGTAACTAAAATAAGTTTTTTTTGTCAATGATTAAAATTAAAAATCGGTTATTTTCAATTGATGGGGAATATTTGGAGATTGTCTATGAGATATGAATTGAAATTTCAGTCTAAAAATTATGGCCTGTTTTCTTGCCTGTAGTTAACATCAATAATTTTTCCGGTGTTCCCATCAATTTTATAATCCCAATATCCTTGTGGATACATATCTTTGGTGACCATCCAAATATTTTTATTCAATGAAACTTTTATATTTTTTCGTTCAAAATCACTGTTAGCATTGAGTATTTTCCCGTTACAGTCTTCAGATTTAAGATTATCAATAATTTTTTCTGAAGTAAGCTGTGTATTTTCCTGATCGTGAAATAAACCTATTCCTATATTTTCTTTGTTTTTTGTGATAAAATTATCCGTAATCATCTGTTCGGTTTTTAAAATCCTCAACAAATCATTAAATCTAATTTTTAAATCTTTATCAAAATCAGAACGATCAGTAGTTTTTAGAAGATAACCATTTTTATCATAATCTTTAGTAATAAAGCTGCCATAAAAAGGCTCGATGTCAACTTGACCTACAAAAGTCTCAGTTTCTTTCTGAATTGTACCCGACGGGTAAAAGTCTTTTACTTTTTTAAAAAGAGCAGGTGGTGGTGGAGTAACTATTTTTGTATAATAGGTTTTATTGCCATCTTCATTATTATCCCAAAGTGAATATTCTATAATCGTTCCGTCTGATAATGTATCTTTTTTTGCAGGAAGTTTTTTTTCGTCTTCCATACTGACTACATCCGGGTAGTTTTCAAACCTTTTTATATCGAATTTTTCTGTGTTCATAACTTTCTCTTTTGGATAACTGATTTTTTCTTTTTCCTGACCATTACAGGAACATACCATCATAGTTAGCGCTATGTAAGTGATTATTTTTTTCATTTGATGCCTTCATTTATTTTTTTCCATTGAAACTTATTAGTAGAAAATCTGCTTTTCATCTTATTTGTTTTAGGATTTCTTGTCTGGTGCGTATAATCCATGATATTATCTGTATTATACAATTTAAAAGTATAGGGAGAATTATTATCAAAAGTATGATAAAGCCCCATTGCATGAAGTATTTCATGAGCAGTACTCGAATCATTCCGATTTTGAAATGCCACCACTGTTTTTACATTACCCACATCTTCTGCGATACCATTTAAATTCAATGAAGTAGGAAGCATATATACTCTGTAATAGCTCTTATATATTTCATTTTTTTTATCTTCAAAAAAGATTTTATCCAGCGTTGAATGAATAGAACGCCAATTTGAAATATCCGTTACAATGTTTCCATTTTTATCTTTTGTTGTAAAAAACAGATTGAATAAAAAGCCATCAGCAATGATAGGCTTCGTTTTTTCTAAAATATTTGCTTTAATATAAGACTGATTAAAGGCATTTTGTGTAATAACTTTTTCGTTTCCTTTAACTGATCCTGTTGAATTCATTTTTTTTACCGTAACAGGAATCATTATAATATTTACATTTTTTATTTTGTTATTAGGTAAAACTTTAATTTCTCCAACTTTTTGCATCAATTTATTTTTTGTAGCAATAATTCTAATCGTTTCCGGCGAAGTGAATATTTTTTTGCATTTTATACTTACCGAGCTTTCATCAAAGTTAGTACCCTTCGCTACTGTAAACTGTTTTAAAATAATAATTTCAAAAACATCAGTATTATAAGCATAATGTAATTTATCCGGTTTTTCTTCAATGTGAACAATTGCATCTAATACAGCTGTTTCACCGGCTATTAATGTCATATTAGGAACATAATATTTACCTTTATAAACGCCGAAATTATTATATTCGGTTAGAATACCATTATATTTTTTGGTATCGGGAGTAAATTTTGGAAGATTCTTCGGATCATTTGTATTTGTAGCGTAAACTTTGCCGTAATTACCAATTATTCCATTATAAGAGATGTCGGTTTCCAATTTAGTGTCTGCAACTCTTACCCAATCGAATCCGAATTCTCCTTTCCAATTTTTTGTTGGTCTAAAGAATACTGCACATTTTGATAAAGTAGGTGAAGCTGGTGGTTTTCCAGGATTTCCATCTTTTTTAATAACAGTTTCGCTTTTCTCAGAATGATATTCTGCAGAATTCTCACTAATATTCGTTTCAGAATAATAATTGAGATCTTCTCCTGTGCTTTCGAATATTTTCCCTTTTACAATTCGTATTCTGCTCATAAAGTTTCAAATTAAAAATTCTGATCTTTCTCCGCTTTTATTTTCAATATTACTTTGAACGTTTTTTACAATCTTGCCATTACTCAATGTCTATACCGCCTTCACTATTTACATCTGTTTTGGAACATAATTATTTTGGCTCAAATAAGGTAGCAACCCAACTAGCCTTCCGAATTAAATTATTATTTCTTTCTTATTGATAGAATTTATCCTCCATGTATCATTTTTTGGAATAGAATTCTCAGTTTCAACCAAAAGACCGATTATATCATTTTTTACATATGTTATTTTACACGATATTAAGAAAAGACACAAAAGCATTAAAAAAGTGATTTAATTTTCATCCAACTCTTTAAAATTTCGGTTATACCAGTCAAAATAATGGAGTTTCTTTATTTCTTTGCCGGTTACATCATCTATTACAATTACTACTCTTTCTACTTTTTTATCATCTGAATTCTCATAGTGCCCTTTATTGAATCCAATAAACCAAAGTTTTTTACCTCCTTGATCTTTCCTCCATATTTTCACATATTCTTTATCCCATTGTTGGTTATCTTTGGAAGTGATTACTCCATCGTCTGAAGTATCTACTTTATAATTAAATTTTTTTGCGTTTTTATTTGCAATTCCTGTAATTCCTGTAAAAAAAGTTTTCCAGTCTTTTTCAAAATTCGTGGTTTTCACAAGTTTGCCCTGCTTATCAAATTCATACAAGAACCCATAATTGCCGTCAGAAGTTTTATTATATATCCTTTTTAATTTAATATTACCATCGCTATAAAATTCTTTATAATATTTAAACCATCCTTGCGAGGGAGTAATCCATTGATCGTAGTATGAGTCCAATAAACCATATGTTTCAATCAAAGCTCCGCTTTGTAAAGTTTCATTTAGATTAACAATATATTTAGGAGGCTCTGTTGTTCCATACCTTTTTTTTGTTTTTAATAAGGTTGAATTATTAATATTTAGTTTTTCAAAAGAAGAATCTATAATATTCATAGGACTATTTGTATGAGTTGTTTTTTTTTGCGCTTGGCATTGGTAAAAAACTATTACGATTAAATAAAAAAATATTTTTTTCATTCTGTGAGCAAATTAAAATTTCGTAGTTTATCCCATTGCCATTTCCATGTAGAATATTTGTCATTGCCATCTAAATGGGCATAATCCATAACATTTTCTGTCTTTTTATATTCAAACAAATAGGGTGTGATCGTGTTAATATTTGAATTTGTACCAAAGGCGTGCCCCAAAGCAATAGCATGCATTGCTTCATGAGCTACATCCGCATCTGTTATGCCAGAAAACATTGCACCTCTTCCTCCTCCAATCGGGGTTCCAATACCTCCAACTCCTAAAGTAATACTCCCGCTAACCAGATAAGCGGTTTCGGTAAAAAAATAAAGTCTTAAATATTTATCATATTTTCCTGTTCCATCCGGTTTACCATCTGTACCTAAATTAGAGAATATCTGTTTCAATTTTTCGTCTAAATAATCATACAATGATTTGCCATTTATATTTCCGGATACATTAAGACCGGTTCCGTTGCTAATTGTAGGAAGAGATAAATCTGTATTTGGTGTTCCATCATCATTTTTAGCAATATCTAAAATTTCTTCCATTAAATTTATTTTAATCAAGGATTGCTTCAAATAATTTTCTAATTCTGTTTTTCCTTTTATAACTCCTAGTCCATTTTTGGTTTTAACTTTAACACAAACTACATCTAATTTTTTAACCTTGTTGGAATACAATTTCAGAAAACCCGATTCTTTTTCATCGCATAAAACTTTCAAAGTTTGCGTAGCAGTAATATCTGATAAAACTTTTAAAGTTATTTCATCTTCCAATTTATATTCTTCTTTATTTTTTATAAGGATTTTAGCATAGTGTATATTTTTGGCAGGATCTAATTTTTCGTTTTCAGCACCTTTTCCTTGTGAACTTGAAATTTCACAAACAGTCTTATCATATGCTATCAACAATTCTTTCGGAAGATTTTTTTTATCTTTTATATGAATTTTTAAAGAGAGTTTTATTTCCTTATTTTTTTCCACACAAAGCCATGAAGCAAAATAATCTATTGCCTTTTTATCTTCCAATATCCATGGGATTTTATATACAGGATTACTATATTCTTTTTTGAGATTGTTATATAAGGTAGACGATTTTGTAAATATTGCAGAAGGGTTACTTGAGGGATATTTGTCATATGTTCCCGCTACATCAGAATATTTTTTTTTATCTCCAAACAAGCCGGTATCTTTAATTCGCATCCAGTCAAGTCCGTAATCATTACCTTTCCAATTTTTTTTGGGACGAAAATGCACAATTGCATCAGCGAGTATATTTATTTCAGCTACTGGAGGAGAAGCAGGATTTCCATCTTTTTTAATAACAGTTTCACTTTTCTCAGAATGATATTCTGCAGAACTCTCACGAATAGTCGTTTCAGAATAATAACTGAAATCTTCTCCTGTGCTTTCGAATATTTTCCCTTTTACAATTCGTATTCTGCTCATAAAGTTTCAAATTAAAAATTCTGACCTTTTTCTCCGCTTTTATTTTCAATATTACTTTGAGCGTTTTTTACAATCTTACCGTTGCTTGATGTCTCTATACCGCCTTCGCTATTTACAATAGTTTTGCCTTTAGTCGTTTCACTATGCACATCCCCTTCAATCATTTCCGTCAATTTTCCGGTAATAAACATACTTGTATCTCCCAACACGGACGTCATTTTCATTGCGCCGACACTTTGGGTATTATTCATTCCAATAGTGTCCGATTTGTTCAATCCAACAGAAGTCGTCATATTTTCACCTACATTAATATTCATATTCTTACAGTTCAGTGTCATTGTTTCTGGTGCTGTAATGGTAATATTACTTCCAGTCGTATCCAAATGAATTTCATTGCCTGATTTATCTGTAATAATGATGCTTTCATCTTCAGTAAAGACCACCTTATGACCACTTCTTGTCATGATAGATTTTACTCTATTGTCTGCAAATCCTCCCAATGCCGTTCCCCCATGAAACATTCCACCCATCACAAACGGTCGGTCCGGATGATTATGGACAAAATTCACCATCACCTGATCTCCGACTTCAGGTATTGCTACATAACCTCTGTTCTGAGTGATCTGATCCGTCCCTCCCGCATCGGGACTCATCATTCGGATGAAATGCGTGGTGTCATTTGTTTGCCAGTCGAATCTTACCTGAACTCTTCCCTGTCCTTCAGGATCGGTGTTGGAAATAACCGTCGCAATTTGCGGTTGAGCAATTGGAACGGTGAATTCCGGTTTAGGTAAAAATCCTGTATCGGAGGCGATACCCTCAAAACTTCCGCTGTAATGACCGATGGTATCGATCTCATGTGTGGTTTCTGTCACCATGATTCTCGTGAAATAAGATGTTTCATTCGTATCAACTTTTCGCATCTCAACATCAACAAGACATCCCGGATGTAAAAACGGAACCGTTGTAGAGCCCGAAAGATTAAAAACATTCACCGCTTCACTTCCCGCCGTGCTTTTTTGTGAATATTCCACATCAAGATGTGTGGTCGCTTTTATGGGAGCCACTCTTAATGAAGGAGTTTTGTAAATCTTATCGTTATGATCGTAAGCCGTTTTTGCCAGATCTCCGACGTGCTGAATCGGGGTTGCTCCCGATTTCAGAACTTCATTTCTATTGCTGTTGTAGCCGTAAAATTGTGGTTTTGTATGAACCGCTTTCAATTCTACTTTAATATCGTTTGCACTGCTTCCGTAAACCAGCTTGATCGGTGTATTCTGTGGCGGAAGTTTCCCAAAGTGAAGAACTTCACCGTCATAATAAAACTGCTCACCATAAGCTTCTGCCATTCTTGCCAGATAATTATAATGCGTTTCGTCGTACTGACTGCTGTAAATGATCTGAGAATAATCATTCGTATCAATTCTTATATCAAAACGACTTTTGTCTAGACCCTGTTTAATCACTTCTTCGGCTATAATTCCCATGTTCACCGCCTGATTTCCACCAAAACTCTGAATATGCGGTGCGCCGTCCAGCAAAATAGTCGGACTGAAACCTGTCAACACAATATTCCCAAGACTCATTCTTTCCTGGCTGAAACCAACTCCCGTAATCACTCCGACGAAAGTTCGTTCAGGACTGTTTTCAACATCTTTATAGGAAATAACGGCCGTTAATCTTTTGCCTAAAAACTTGTTCGCTTCTTCCAAAGTATGGTTTTGACGGTCGCCTAAAGTATCGTGAGCCAAAGTCAGCGTAAATTCGTGATGTTTTCTCGCACTTTGCGTTAGTTTGAAATGCTTGTAATATTTAATCACTTTACCTTCGATGACCAAAGATAATTTTACAAGACGGTTGATACCGGTATGATGATTTTCTGAGATTCCTGCTGCATTCTGCGATGGTCGGAATGTGGAACCTCCGTTTTTTGCTGAGGTATTCATATTGTTGTGATTATTGGGTGGCTTAAAGTTATTAAATTTTATCCAGTCAGGAAGTTATTCCTTTTAAAATTGTTTTATGCTTTAAATAATGTTTTTCTTCATATTGAAGGCAAAAAGACCGTCTTTTTCAGACAGTCTCATGAATCTCTTATAAACCTTTATGATGCTAAAGATTTAGCTTGATGGCCAAAGTCCTTCGTAAGCTCCACCTCCGTAGTTGATTTTCTCAGCACTCACCACAAAGCTGATCAGCATTGAGTTTTCGTCTACCGCATCGAAATCTACTTCGTGCTGGATTACGTAACCGTTTTCCCAGTTCAGAGTAATCAGTGTTCCTTCTTCGTGAGATTTGTTGAACGTCACTTCACCTGTTGTAGGCTTGTATTTTCCGTTTAGTAGTGATTCAAGGATGTCAGATTTTTCTGTTGCCTCAACCGTTAATTTAATGATTGCATTGGAAGGATCTGAAGCTACACGTCCCGAAACATCCGTAGATCTTGAAACGCTGTAGTTCAGCTTTAATAATTTCTGTCCTTCGCCGCCGTTGAATTTTAAAATTCCTCTTGAGTTTGCTGCCATGATACGTAAATTTTAATTCGTTAATATTTTGTTTGATTTAATAACTCAAAGATAAAACACCTTCAATCATATTTTTCATTTTAATTACAAAATTTGAAAATTTGTAGTAATTCTACGATTTATTGTCGTAATTCTACGATCCGAATACTTATATTTATTCACGCACAAAAAAAGACCGCATTTCTGCGATCTTTAATTATAGTAAATTTAAATTTTACTGTCCCATCAATTCTCTCATACGCTCCTGCATCAGTTGTTGGTCTGAAAGTGTATCCCAACCGAAAACGGCAATCAATACAACATTCAGAATAAGATAAAGAACACTGATCACCAAACCGATGATACAAAGAATTCTACCTGTATTCAGGTTGTTGTAATCTGAATATAATGTAGGATTGCTTTGGTATAGCTGGTTGTCTTTCTTATAAAGTACAAGCCCGATAATCCCTGCAATTACTCCTAAAATACCGTAACAACAGCATCCGACGATTGAAACAATTCCTAAAACAAGTACCGCCGTAGCATTAGGTAACTTTTGTTGATTCATAATTTATTTTTTTAATGTTTAGTTTATATTGCGAAAAAATGTTTATAAAAATAAGAAAAAACCATAATCAGTGAATTAATTATTGCTAAAAAAATCATAATCTGACCATAATTTCTTTTTTTATCGATAAAATTGAGTCCTACAAAGCAAAAAAACAGCAATAATGTGTACACCGCCGGGAACATATGAAAAGCCTCAGCGAATTTCCCTTCAAATACCAGAACGATAGCTCTCTGGGTTCCGCAGCCGAAACATTCTATTCCCAAAAACTTTTTACTGGGACAAGGAAGCATGAAATCTTCTATCTGCATTGTTGCTTTTTTTAAATCAGCCTAAAATTAAGAAGAAATTTTCGCTCTCAGGTACTGATGTGGAAAAAAACATTCCTCGTTCATCTCAAATGATCCCTGTACCGCCAGATAAGGATTTCTTAAAATTTCTCTTGCTACAAATATCAGATCAGCTTCACCATTCTGTAAAATTTCTTCTGCCTGATTATTACTTTTTATTAAACCGACAGCTCCTGTTTTTACGTTCGCCTGATTTTTTACTGCAGATGAGAAAGGAACCTGATAACCATCAAAAACAGAAATCTTTGCTCCGTGAATATTTCCGCCACTGGAAACATCTACCAAATCAACTTGATGATTTTTCAAAATTTTTGCAAGTTCTACACTTTCATTAATATCCCAACCGTTTTCGGCATATTCCGTTCCGGAAATTCTTACAAATAAAGCAACATTCTCGTTCAGTTCTTCATTTACCGCATCTACGATTTCAATTAAAAATTTAATTCTATTCTCAAAACTTCCACCGTATTCGTCTGTTCTTACATTGGAAAGTGGTGACAAAAACTGATGCACGAGATAACCATGAGCTGCATGAATTTCAATCACATCAAAACCTGCTTTTACCGCTCTTCTTGCAGCATTCTTAAAATTCTGAACCTGTTCTCTAATTTCTTCTACCGTCAGTTCATGTGGAATTCTTTCGGAAGGATGATAAGGAATAGGGCTCGGCGCTAAAGTTTCCCAGCCTTCTTCCAAAGATATTTGTTTATTTTCCCAGGTAGACCCTTTTCTTCCTGCATGAGCCAATTGAATTCCTATTCTGCTTTCCGAATTCTGGTGAACAAATTCAACAATTTTCTGCAGTTTTTCTGCCTGTTCGTCATTCCAGATTCCCATGCAGTGATTGGTAATTCTTCCTTTGGGCTCTACTCCCGTTGCTTCTACGATGAGAAGCCCGGTTCCGCCTTGAGCACGGCTTCCGTAATGAACAAAGTGAAAATCATTGGCTAAACCATTTTCGCAGGAGTACATACACATCGGTGACATTACCCAACGGTTTTTCAGCTCTACATTTCTGAATTTTATTGGTGAATATAACATTGAGTTTATTTTTTTAAAGTTTAAAATTACAATTTACTATCGTAACAAAGATATTGCCAGCTTCACCAAAATAGTTTACTTTTATGCCCTTTTTTACGCAGAAAAAATGAAAAAAGATATAAAGATCAATTACGAACATTTCAAAGGCAGGAATGAACTTAATGAAGTTGAAAACAGCCTTTTTGAAAAAGCAATTCTGGCAAGAGAAAGTGCTTATGCGCCTTATTCTAGTTTTTTTGTAGGATGTGCCGTTCTTTTACAAAATGGTGAAATTTTCACAGGAAACAATCAGGAAAACGCCGCTTTTCCTTCCGGACTTTGTGCTGAAAGAACTGCTTTATTCTGGATCGGTGCCAATTTTCCTCACGAAAAAATAAAAAAGATTTTTGTGGTAGGCGGACCTAAAGAATTTTCAGAGAAAAATCCTCCGATTCCACCTTGTGGAGCTTGTCGCCAAAGCATTATTGAATACGAAACAAAGCAAAATGAAAATATTGAATTGTATTTCTCCAATTTAAATGATGAAGTAATTAAAGTGAGCTCGATTAAAGATTTGCTTCCGTTTTATTTTGATGGGACGTTTTTGTAGAAGTTTACCACAGATTTCTCGATTACAACAGATGATTGAAAATATTTTCATATTATTTTGCTTTAAAAAAATTTAATTTAAATAGAGAATTTTAGATTTTATTTTTAAATTTAATATGAACCTATTTAAGTTTTAGAAAAACGCAAAGACGCAAGATTCGATAAAAGTTCTCTGTTTTTAAGGCGCAAAGAGAAAATCAAAGATTTTCTTTTATAATGCTGATGATTAACTTTATCGAAGATAAAATCCTTGCGTCTTAAAAACATATTATAATTAAACAACTTTTGCGCCTTTGCGAAAATCAATCATAAAATTCCTCATTATTAATTTTTAAACAGGCTCTAAAATTTAATCTTTCTTTTCAAAAAAACTATATTTGCAAAAATTTTGGTTTCCAGGAGATTGGAACGAAGAGGGAATTGGGTGGAAATCCCAAACTGTCCCCGCAACTGTAAATCGCATATAAAATTCCTACAAAAAACCACTGCCAAAGCGGGAAGGTGTAGAAAAGCGAAAGTCAGGAGACCTGCCAGAATTTTAATTATTAATAAAATGATTGCTTTCGGAGGAAAGGCAAATAGGTTATGATTTTAAAAAAAACGTTCATTTTAGTTTCTGTTTCTTCCTGTTTTGCCTTGTATTTTGGTCAGGAAAAAACCATCGATACGGTATATGTTTTCGACAATCAGATGAAAAAAGTAAAACTTTTTCATTCGCTGAATACTTTGTCTCCTGCAGATATACAAAAAAACTCATCCAATCTTTCTGAGGTTCTGCGTTTTCAGTCGTCAGTTTATATTAAAGAAAACGGTCGTGGAGCAGTTTCTTCGCCATCTTTCAGAGGAACAACAGCGCAACACACTGCTTTTGTGTGGAACGGAATCAACATTAATTCTCAGTTTTTAGGACAGGGCGACATCAACAACATTGCACTTTTCGGATATGATCAGGTAGAAATAAAAGCCGGAGGAGGAAGTGTGATTTACGGAAGCGGAGCGATTGGAGGAAGCATTCATTTGAATAATGACCTGAGCTTTAATCAAGGTTTTAAAGGATTATTCAATTCTGAAGTTGCTTCGTTCGGAACTTATAATAATTTTCTGAAAGCCTCTTACAGCAACGATAAATTCAGTTTTAAAGCTTCCGGAAATTATTCGATCAGTGAAAATGATTATGAAGTTCCTGAAAAAAAATACATCAACCGAAACGGTAAGTTTTACAATACGACATTCAATATAGGTGCAGCTTATAAAATTGCAAAAAACCAGACAATTTCCTGGCAAAGTCAGTTTTATGATGCAACACAGAACTACAGAATTCTTGAAGAGAATGGAAATAGGACAAGCTATGAAGCGCAGACTTTCAGAAGTCTTGTTTCGTGGGACATCGATAAATCTAAATTTTCAAACAGTTTAAAAGCAGCTTATACGGAAGATAATTTCCAGTATTTCGGAGTTTATAATGCGCCTTTTACGAGTGGGGGAATTAATAAGAATTACATTTTTAAAAATGATTTCAATTATTTTATTATCCCTAAACTGAATATCAACGTCATTGGAGAATTCCAGCAAAACCAGGCAGAAGGGTTGGGAACTTCAGAGCTTAGAGATGCCAGTAGAAATGTGGGTTCGGCTGCAGGTTTATTAAGATATTTCGCAACATCAAATCTTCGTTTTGAGGCTGGAATCAAGCAGAATTTCATAGAAGACATCAGTTCGCCTCTTCTCTACTCTTTTTCAGGAAAATGGAAAGCCAATAATTGGTATCAGGTTAATTTAAATCTATCAAAAAACTTCAGATTCCCGTCATTTAATGATTTGTACTGGGAACCTGGAGGAAATTTAGATTTAAAACCAGAAACTTCGGCTCAGGCGGATTTGAATCAGGAATTTAGCGTTTTTGGATTTAAACTAAGCCTTACTCCATATTATATTAAAATTGATAATATGATTCGTTGGCTTCCGACAGCAATGGGTTATTGGGCAGCTTTTAATACCGAAAAAGTAGAGTCTTACGGTTTGGAGTCTCAGCTTAGTTATGAAAAATCTTTCAATCAAAATCATTCTGTAAAGCTTATTGCAGGATATGTTTATACAAAATCCGTAGATTTGGAAACTCAAAAACAGCTGATGTATGTGCCATTGCATAAATTCTCTTCGAATATAGATTATCAGTACAAATTTTTGAGAGTTTTTGCACAGGGAATGTTTAACGGATTGACTTACACCACGTCTGATGAAAGCAGAAAATATGCGATTTATCCTTATTTTGTAATGAATGCGGGAATATCTGCTACAGTTTTAAAAAAATATACTTTAGGTTTTAAAGTGAACAATATTACAAATACGGTCTATGAAACGGTAGAATATTATCCGCTTCCGAAAAGAAATTACAGTATCAATGCAACAATAAATTTTTAACATTATCATATTATGAAATTAAACAGACTATTACAGATTATTTTCGGATTCGTCCTTCTATTTTCGGTTTCTTGTACGTCAGATTACGAAGAAATCATTCCGGAAATAACGTATAACAACGGACTATTTATTACCAATGAAGGTAAATTTCAAACACCAAATGCAGATGTTACTTTTGTTACAAAAGATTTGAGTCTGATGCAAAATGAAATCTATAAAGTAAAAAATAACGAAAATTTAGGAGACGTTCTTCAGACAATGGTTATCAATGGAGATAAAGCTTATCTTTTATTGAACAACTCAAATAAAATTACAATTGTAGACCGAGTAACGTTCAAAAAAACGGGAGAAATTACAGCGCAGATTAACAATCCTCGTTATATGGCTGTAGCAAACGGAAATCTTTATATTTCTAACGATCAGTACGGAGGTGCTAAATATGTAGGTGTCTATAAATTATCTGATAATTCTTTCGTAAAGAAAATTGATTTTGCATCAACAAGCACTGTAGAAAATGTTGTGGAAGCCGGTGGAACAATCTTTGTACAAAATGCTTCTTACGGATTTGGTAACACTATTACTAAAATCAATACCACAAGCAACACAATTGACGGAACGGTTATTACAGTTCCTAACGGGGATATCAGCAAAACAATCTCTTCCAACGGAAGTGTTTATACAATTGCAGGAACTGCTACAGATTCTTACATCTATCAAATTTCACCTGCAGGAACTATTACAAAAACGACTACGCTTACAGGTATCGCAAATGGTAGAAATATACAAGTTGACGGCGGAAGATATTATTTCAGCTCTTTAAACAAAATCTACTCAATGGATATGAACTCCACTACTGTTCCTAGTCCTCTTTTCACTACGGCTGAAACCGATCCCAACTTTGCGGTTTACGGATTTAGCGTTATTGAAGGAAGGATTTTTGTATCTGATGTGAAGAAGTTTACTGCACCAAGCGAAATCACAGTTTATACAACCGCAGGAACAGTAATCAGCAAGTTTACAGCCGGGATAGGAGCGACTTCGGTTTATAAAAATTATTAATCTCAGAATTTTTTATCCAAAATAAAAATGCGGTTTCAAAAGAAACCGCATTTTTTGTTATGTATTTTGTTTTAAGCTAAAGTCAAACCTAATTTTTCTGCTTCCGCGATCACAAATTTTTTAGCTTCTTCACTGTCATTTCCAATCTCACCTTCAAGAATAGCTTCTTTTACTTTTTCCTTTAAAATTCCTATTTCTCTGCCCGGCTTTAAATTAAACATCTGCATAATTTCTTCCCCTGAAATCGGCGGCTGAAAATTTCTTACCTGGTCTTTTTCTTCAACTTCTTTTATTTTCACCGCAACATATTCGAAATTCTTCTTGAATTTCTCCTGTTTCCTTGAGTTTTTGGTAGTAATATCGGCTTTACAAAGAGTGAACAGGTCTTCCATATCTTCTCCGGCATCAAAAAGCAGTCTTCTCAATGCAGAATCCGAAGCATCATCGGTAATCAGAGCAATTGGGCGGGAAGAAAGCTTCACCATTTTCTGAACATACTTCATATCCGACCCCAATGGCAATTTCAACCTTTGAAACAATGTCTTTACCATTTTTGAACCTAAAAACTCATGTCCATGGAAAGTCCAGCCTGTTCCTTCCACGAATTTTTTTGTCGGAGCTTTTCCGATGTCGTGAAGCAATGCAGACCAGCGAAGCCAAAGATTATCAGTATTTTCAGAAATATTATCCACCACTTCCAAAGTATGGTAAAAATTATCTTTATGCGTTTGTCCTTCTACTTCTTCTACACCTTTCAGATCGATTAATTCAGGAATAATTAATTTCATCAATCCTGTCTGTTCCATTAATTTCAAACCTATTGAGGGTTTTTGAGAAAGCATGATTTTATTAAATTCAACCATAATTCTTTCCATTGAAACAATCTTGATTCTTTCGGATTCCTGTTTAATCGCCTCCAATGAATTGTCTTCAATCTTAAAATTTAAAGTCGATGCAAAGCGAACCGCTCTCATCATTCTCAACGGATCGTCGGAATAGGTTTGTGCCGGTTCTAAAGGTGTTCTCAAAATTCCTTTTTCCAGATCATCAATTCCGTTGAAAGGATCGATTAATTCTCCGAAATTGTCTTTATTTAAAGAAATCGCCATTGCATTGATGGTAAAATCTCTTCTTTTTTGGTCATCTTCAATCGTTCCTCCTTCCACTTCCGGTTTGCGGCTGTCTTCTGTATAACTTTCTTTTCTAGCACCCACAAATTCCAGCTCAAGATCTTTGTATCTGATCATGGCTGTTCCGTATGTTTTAAAAACCGAAACCTTCATTTTGGGATCGATTTCTTTTCCTACGTTTTGTGCAAGTTCGATTCCGCTTTGTTCAGTCACAAAATCAATATCCGTAGAAGCTTTTCTTTTCATCAGCAAATCCCGAACATAACCGCCCACAATGTACACAGACTGATTATTTCCGGCTGCTACTTCAGAAATTATTTTGAAAAGTTTTAGATTTTTATTTTGATTTAAATTAATGAACATTTCTTTTTAATTATTAGATGTTGGATGTCAGATGCATGATGTAAATTCAAGCATAACTAACGTAAAACCATTAAGAAATCAGATTTTTTAAGTTTAAAATTAAATTTCCGACTTCTTAATGGTTGAATAGTTTGCAAAGATAATTAAAATCTTTTCTTTTATTCTCGAAGAACTTTTATTCTGTTATCACTCCAAATTTTAATGACTGAAGAACCAGAATATTTTGAAACCACTTCCCTGTTTTCTTCCACTGCATAATCCACTAAATCAATCATTTCCTGAGAAATATTTGAAAATTTCAAGGGACTTTTTTCGCCACTGAAATTAGCGGAAGTTGAAACCAAAGGCTTATTCAATTTGGTAATTAGTTTTTTACAAAAATCATTTTTCACCAGACGAATTCCTATACTTCCGTCATCTGCCAATAATTCTTTCGGTAAGCCTCTCGGGTTTTCATAAACAATCGTTACCGGTTTTTCGCTTAAATCGATTATTTCCCAAGCCATTTCCGGAACGTCAACCAAATCCTGTAATCGTTTCTCATTTTCCACCAAAATAATCATGGATTTGTTTTTTTCGCGTTTCTTGATCTCGAAAATTTTATTGATGGCGTCTATGTTTGTTGCGTCACAACCTATTCCCCAAATTGTGTCTGTTGGGTAAAGTATTGTTCCGCCGGATTTTAGTATTTGTATGATATTTTCCATATTCAATAGGGGCGGGCTTTAGCCCGCCTTCAAAATTAAGCATTCATTTGGCTTTAGCCAAAGCTTACATTTTAAAATTATATTTATCAATAAATTCTTGATATTCTTCCGTGAATGATTTCTTTTTATGATGAATTTCCTGATTTTTAATATAATTCCGCACCGATTCAACCATAGATTCAGAAACCGAAACTGCAAAATATTCATCTTGCCAAGCAAATTTTTCTTTTGTTAGCTGATTTTTGTTAATCCAATAAAAAGATTCTCCTTTTAATAATTGAACAATCTTTTCAATATTTTGGTTTGATCCTAAAGAAATTAAGCAGTGACAATGATCCGTGTAGCCATTGACCATATCCAAATAAATTTCTTTTTCAACAGCATTTTCTTTGATATGTTTCCAAGTTTTGATTCTTAATTCTGAAGTATTTAGAAAAGGTATTCTATTTCTCGTTGAGAAACGATATGAATATAAATCTTAATGAAAGACATTTGTGTTGTTTTGTCAAAAATATAAATTTCTTTTTAGGTTTGGCTAAAGCCAATTGAATACTTTAATAAAAAAACGGGCTAAAGCCCGTTCCTATTGATAAAATAATTTATATTTATTTGATCACATTACAAATTCGGTAAATATCTTTCTTCAATCACATTCAAATGATGAATATTGTGACCAACAATTAATTTTCCAATCGTTTCGGGCGAGATTTGATTTCCGTTGGCTATTCCAATATTTTTTAAAGCTGAAGAATTTACAGTTTCCAATAAAATTTGAGAAGATTTTCTAATTGATTGATATTCCTCTAATAAAGATTCTAAACTTCTTTCATTGGCAAAAGAGTTTTTTGCGTAATTTTCTTCATCAAAACCCGGCAAATTCTTTTCTTCTCCTCTTGCAATCGCCAAAATTCTGTATTGAAAAACCCTTTCGGTATCAGACAAATGCAAAAGCAATTCTTTCAAAGTCCATTTTGCTTCCGCATAAGCAAAAAGAGACTGTTCTTCAGTAAGATTAGAATAAATCTGAACCGTTTTTTCTTCAGATTTTTTCAGCTCTTCCAACCATTTTTCTGATGGAATTAAATCTAAATATCTTTGGATGTATTTTTGAAAATCAGTCATGTTTTTAGTTATAAGTTATAAATTATAATTGTGAGAAAATTCACAATTGACGATTGACATTTCACTGAATTTTATTCGTCCACTCATAGAAATTTACTTCATCATAAATTTCGAATCCACAACTAGGATACAGCTTATTTCCAATATCATTGGATTTCCCGGTTTCAAGAAGAACTCCACAAGCATCGGTAGATTTTGCCAATTCTTTAGCTTCTTCAATTAATTCTTTTGAAAAACCTTTTCCGCGAAAATTATCATTCACAAATAAATCATTCAGCAACCAGTAACGCTTCATTCTTGTTGAAGAAAATAACGGATATAACTGAACGAAACCAACTAATTCATCATCCTTTTCAGCCACAAAAATTTCAGAATCTTTGTTTTCTATTCTCTCTTTCAAAAATTGTTCAGCTGCAGGAATATCGGAATCTTTATGGTAAAAAATTCTGTATTGGTCAAATAATTCAGATAATTGATTTAAATCTTCAATTGTTACTTTTCTTGTATTTTTCATTAAGGCTAAATTAAAAAATAAACATCCGCTATAAAAACGGATGCTTAAATTTATTATTAGGAAAAAGCTTTTTCCAAATCTGCTATTAAATCTTCTGCATCCTCGATTCCAACACTTAGACGAACAAGGTCATCTGTAATTCCTAATTCTGCACGCTTCTCAGCAGGAATTGAAGCGTGAGTCATCAAAGCAGGATGATTGGCCAAAGACTCTACTCCACCCAAAGATTCCGCTAAAGTAAATACTCTTACTTTCTCTAAAAACTTAATTGCATCCTCTTTTTTACCTGATTTAAACGTGAAAGAAACCATTCCTCCAAAATCTTTCATCTGAGATTTTGCCAGTTCATATTGCGGGTGAGATTCCAATCCAGGGTAAATTACCTGAGCAACCGCAGGATGAGATTCAAGATATTTTGCCACGGCCATTCCGTTTTCTGAATGTCTCTGAACTCTTAAAGCCAAAGTTTTAATACCTCTCAACACCAGATAAGAATCGTGAGATCCTAAAATTCCACCGCTTGCAAACTGAATGAAATGAAGTTTTTCTCCTAACTCAGCATCTTTTGCCACCAAAGCTCCCGCAATAACATCGGAGTGACCTCCCAAATATTTCGTAGCAGAATGCATAACAATATCCGCTCCCAAATCGATTGGTCTTTGAAGATATGGTGTTGCAAATGTATTGTCTACTGCCACCAAAATATCCTTTCCTTTTGCAATTTCTACGACTGCCTTAATATCCACCAATTTCATCAATGGATTCGTTGGCGTTTCCACCCAGATTAATTTTGTTTTATCTGTAATGACATCGGCAATTTTAGAAGCATCATCAAAATTCACGAACGTAAATTTCAACTGATATTTTTCAAAAAGTCTGGTAAACATTCTGTATGTTCCACCATATAAATCGTCCACTGAAACAACCTCATCACCTGGATTTAATAGTTTTAAAACACAGTCGATCGCAGCCAAACCAGAACCGAAAGCTAAGCCTCTTGCTCCGTTTTCGATGCTTGCCAAAGAGTCTTCTAAAGCCTGTCTTGTAGGGTTTGCAGCTCTTGAATATTCGTAACCGGAATGTACTCCCGGAGATTTTTGTGCGAATGTAGATGTTAAAAAAACCGGAACGTTTACAGAACCTGTCGCAGATTCGTGATGCTGTCCGCCGTGTATCACTTTTGTATTGAAATTCATTGTTTTATATTTTTGGTTCGAAGCTGGATGATGGATGCTGGATGTCTTTGTAAACTTCCAACATCTAACTTCCAGCATCCAGCATTTTACATTTTTATTGCAGATTTAATCGCAAATTCTTCCGCCATCTGTTCGATCCATTCGGCAACATCTTCTTCGCCGGTTGCACGCTGATACGTATTTCCCATAGACACGAAAATCTGATGCATAAACATTTTCATCTGATCTACCGGCATATCTTTTGTCCAAAGATCGATTCTTAAAGCTTCTGCTGCTTTTTCGTCCCACACTGAGATCATTACTGCTTTTGTTTCTTCTTTTTCTACTCCTCCATCCTGAGCATTCCAGGTCATTACTTCCGGGATATGATTTTCATCCAGCTCAACATCTATCGTTATCTGAGTCTTTCTCATTTTTCTATTTTCTATTTTGTTTATTCTCAATATTTAATAGCTTCGGCTAACTTCCAGCTTCCATCATCAAACATCCAGCTTTATTATTCTTCTAATTTCGGTTTGTATCCTGCTTTATTAAAAATTTCTGTGGCGTCCATTTTAAGGAAGTCCGTCAGTTTGGTTTCAGGATTCTTTTTAAAATATTCTTTGCAGATCTGCCATCCGGTAAAAACTCCAACCATCGGTGAAGATTCGTTATCAATTTCAGTATAAAACTTTGAAAATGGTCCCGGATTAATGAAACGGTCTACCAAACGGTGATCGTCTCCAAAAATCAAGTTATTTTCAACGAAATAATTATAAATATTGGCTTCGTTTGCAACCGCCCAATCGTATTGCTTTTTATCGTAATCCATTTTCAGGTAATCCGGAGTTTCCGGTAGAAAAGCATCCTGCAACAGCATCATTTTTCCGTTGTATACCAAGAGATCAATAAATTTCTGATGATCTGTAGAAAAAGGAACAATCTGCTCAGCAAAAAGCTTAGAAACTTTAGGAACAATATTGTTCGGGTTCATCGATTTTTGAAAATAACTTTCCAATCCTTTGTAATTTGGATTATTGTTTCCCATAAATCCGCTTATATCGATAAAAAGGAAATTGGTTTTATCGTCATACAAAAGTGGTTCCTGAACCATCTGTAATGAAGATGAAAACAAATATACTTTTGGAGTTTTAAAATTGGGAAAGTAATATTTAATATGGGTAAACAGATCTTCGAGTTCTTTTTTAAGTTTCGTGTGATCAATTTTTGAAATTGCTTCTTTATAAATTTTCACTTCATCCGGGTTCACTCTGTTTTTTGCGAAATCTTCATCAGAAACCGTCCCCTGAAACCACGGAAATTTAGCCTTAAACTGCTCTAACGGAACATTTACATCATAAAACTCTTTCGAAATATCGGTAAGCTCTACTTTTTCGGCCGGATTTTTTATTTCTACTTTCCAATCTGTTTCCTTTTCTTTTTTACAAGAATTTAAACTTAAAACTAAAAAGCATGAAAGTGCTGCAATTCTAAAAATCTTCATTATTTTTACATGAAATTTAAGTGTACAAAAATAAGGATATAAATATAAACTTATACTGAAAAAGGATTTTTTTGTAGCTATGAAAGTTATATTAAAAACTTTAAAAACACAAACCACACATGAATATCTATATTGAAACCGAAAGACTGATTCTAAGGAAGTTTGTGGAAGAGGACTATGAACGTCTTTTTCTGCTTGATTCTGATCCTAAAGTAATGAAATATATCGGAATAGCACCACTTACAAAAGCTGAAGAGTCGAAAGAAGTGGTGAAAATGATCATGCAGCAATATGAAGATAATGGTTTTGGAAGACTTGCTGCCATCGAAAAAGAAAGCGGACTTCTTGTTGGCTGGAGCGGTTTAAAACTGCACATTGCAGAAATCAACGGATATAAGAATTTTTATGATCTCGGTTATCGATTTCTTCCGGAAACATGGGGAAAAGGTTATGCTTTTGAATCAGGAAAAGCTTCCCTTGAGTTTGGTTTTAATGATTTGAACGCAGATGCAATTTATGCCAATGCGCATTCAGAAAATATCGCTTCCAATAAAACTCTCACAAAACTCGGTTTCGAAAATAAGGGTGAATTTACCGAGCCGGATGGAATTTGTTTTTGGTATGAGCTAAAAAAAGAAAATTTTAAACATTAAAAATATACAATGCAGACACAACAAATAATAGATCATATTGTAAGCTGGCTAAAAGATTATGCTCAAAAAGCAGGAGTAAAAGGATATGTCATTGGAGTTTCGGGTGGTGTTGATTCCGGTGTGGTATCGACGCTTTGTGCTATGACAGGTTTGAAAACTTTAGTTCTCGAAATGCCGATCAGACAACAAAAAGATCAGATCTCAAGAGCACAGGAACAAATTCATTTTCTAAAAAATAATTTTACAAATGTTAACGGATTCTCTGTAGATCTTAATGTGCCATTTGAGGCTTTACATGATATTTTTGATGTGAGAGATGATGAGTTCCCGAATGAAAAACTTGCTTTTGCCAATACAAGATCACGCCTCAGAATGCTGACTTTATATTATTACGGGCAAATCAACGGTCTTCTGGTTTGCGGAACGGGAAATAAAGTAGAAGATTTCGGAATCGGTTTCTATACAAAATATGGCGACGGCGGAGTCGACATTTCTCCGATCGCAGATCTTTATAAAACTGAGGTTTACGAGATCGCAAGAGTTTTGGATCTCCCTGAAAGTATTAAAAACGCAATTCCGACAGACGGACTTTGGGATGTAGACAGAACAGACGAACAACAAATCGGTGCTACATATCCTGAACTCGAGAAAATCCAGAAAGAATACGGAACAAAAACCGCAGAAGATTATGAAGGTCGTGACAAGGAAGTCTTCTTGATTTTCGACAGAATGCATAAAGCGGCTCAACATAAGATTAACCCTATTCCTGTTTGTGATATTCCGGAGGAATGGAGAGATTGAAAGTGAATCTTGCTTCGCAGTTGAATTGTCGATTGTGAATTTTTGCAATTTGTATTTTTTAAGCTAAAATTGACAATTCACTAACGAAGTTAAATTAACTATTGACGTACAATATGAATTCTAAAACCCGTTCGCTTTCCTTCGCCTGCCTCGGACTTATTCTTGGAATGTCTGTGATGTATATGTATAATCATTTTATTGATGATAAAAAAGCTCCGGAACAAGCTGAGACTATTTCCAAAACGTCTGAAAAACAATATGATCAAAAATCAATCGATCAGTTGACCAATGAAAAGACAGTCATCAATTACGTAAAACAAAATTATCAGCTCCCTGATTATTATATTACAAAAAATGAAGCCAAAAAACTGGGTTGGAGTCCTTCTCAGGCAAATCTTTGTGAAGTTCTGCCCGGAAAAGCCATCGGTGGAGATTATTTCGGAAACCGTGAAGGAAAACTTCCGAAGGGAGAAAACTATTTTGAAGCCGATGTGAATTACAATTGCGGAAATAGAAATGCTGACAGAATTGTTTTTACTAAAAATGGGGATGTTTATTTAACGAAAAATCATTATAAAAGTTTTGAAAAACAATAAAATCGTTGCGAAGAGTTGCTCTTTAACAATCATAAGAAAACTCCTACATTTGCACCATTAAAAGTAAACTATGAATACAACATATATCGACTTTACAGAAATCGGCGATTACGAAGATTTTTACACTCAGCTTAAAGAAAAAGCAAAGCTTCCTGAATATTTCGGAGATAATCTTGATGCACTTTCTGATGTCATTACAGGCGAACTTGAAATGCCTTTGCATTTAGAATTTGTGAATATGAGTGTTGATCAGCTTGAGCTTTTTGAGGACTTACTGACTATGCTTGAAGATATTGAAGATGAAAATGAAGAGTTCACCTTTGCTTATTATCTTGAGCAATATGAAGACGAAGAAGACGATCAAAATGAAGATTAATATAAAGTTTAAATGATTTTCGGCGAGGCTTCGCCTCTGCTCCAGAAAAACTGGCAGCAAATCAAAGTATCTCAGAATCTCAAAGCAGAATTTTAAACTTAAAACAGCAAAAAAGTTTAGAATCAGCAAAATATGAGCTGACAAAAAAGAATTATCAGCGATCT
>NZ_MAUH01000028.1:0-29540 GCF_001693475.1 Chryseobacterium sp. CBo1 | reverse complement strand
ATCCTACCGCCATCAATCATGTTCTGTCTGTCAATTATTACGACACTTATCCTTTAGGAACACCAGGTTTTACCCCAACACTTCCAGGCAATGCAGCAATCACGGATAATTTTACGCAAAACGTAAACACCAAAAGTTTGCCTGTAGCTTCTTATGTAAAAAACATTGAAGACGATGACTGGACGAAGAACTATACTTGGTATGACAATAAAGGAAGAGCTATTGCAACACATTCGATCAATCATTTTGGAGGTTACACGAAAAAGGAATCCCAGCTTGACTTTTCGGGAACTCCGAAACAGGTTGTCACAAGACATAAAAGGCTTGATACCGATGTTGAACGTTTGATTACAGAAAATTTCACGTATGATCATCAAAACAGGTTGTTAGAACACACCCATCAGGTTGACGGAAATGCGGTGGAATATTTAGCCCAAAATGAATACAACGAGCTTTCACAACTGAAAAGCAAGAAAGTTGGCGGAACAAGTGCAGGAAACGGACTACAGACAGTAGATTATGCCTATAACATCCGAGGATGGATGACCGGGATCAATGATCCGAATGATTTAAGCGGAGGTGATTTGTTTGGGTATAAGATAAAATACAACCAGGTCGAAGGTCAACAAATGCCGAATAATGATTTCTCGGGACTTTTGGTACAGCCAAAATATAACGGAAATATTGCAGAAGTAGACTGGCGAACCAATACGACTGTAGGCGATAATTTAAGAAGATATGGTTATGTTTATGATGGCTTAAACAGATTGAGAGCAGGATTTTATCAGCGTGATGATAATCCCACAGCAAAAGAATATTTTGAGAAGATTGATTATGATTTGAACGGAAATATTACCAACTTAAAAAGATCAGCTTCAAAAGACGGAAATACAACGGCAGGTATCATCGATGACCTGACTTACAGTTACAATTATCCTGTAACGGGTAACCGACTCAACTCGGTAACCGATTCTTCAACGGACTACAGAGGTTATCCCGATACCTCAGGAATTGCGATTACATATGACTTGAACGGGAACATGGAAAAGCATGAAGATAAAGGGATATTATATATTGAATACAATTCCCTTAATCTGCCAAATTATATAAAACATAATGATTTTATCACGACAAGAGGTGGTAAGATATATGTAACCACTACTTATGTCTACCGATCTGATGGTGTGAAAATAAGAAAGCTCCATAAATATAAGAACCCTCTAGCACTAAATTTACTTAGTAAATTTACAGATTATTTAGATGGTTATCAATATGCTAATGACGTTTTACAATTTGTACCCACCTCAGAAGGCTACTATGATTTTGTAAAAAATAAGTATATTTACAATTATGCAGACCATTTGGGAAATACAAGGTTAAGTTATTTTCACAATGGCAGCAGCATAGAAGTTCTTGAGGAAAACAATTATTATCCTTTTGGATTGAAGCATGATGGGTATAATGCATTGGCTGGAAACCCGAGTTATCAGTATAAGTACAACGGAAAAGAACTACAAGAGACGGGAATGTATGATTATGGAGCGAGATTTTATATGTCGGATATCGGAAGATGGGGTGTGGTGGATCCAGCCGCAGAATATTTCCCATATATTACACCTTATTCTTACGTTGTTAATGACCCAATCGGATATGTTGATAATGATGGAGAAATGCCTGGTCCCGTAGGAGCTATAATAGGTATTTTCTCTGATTATATAATGCAGGTTGGTGTTAACTATTTTTTAGATAGAAAAGATTTCAGAACCTCTTTAACAGATGTTAGCGGTTGGTCATTAGCTGTTTCTGGTGTTTCAGGTTTTGCAACAGGAGGAATAAGCGCACTAACCAAAGCCGCTACAAGCGGTATAGGAAAACAAGCTTTGGTAAAAACCATAGATTTTGGTGTAGATGTTTTAGTAAGTACGGTTGAAAGTGCTGCTACGAATCAATTAGAAACAGGAGAATTCGATATTTGGAAATCATTTACTGGCGGATTGCTTGAAGCGGGCATTGGTAAATTTATACCACTGAAATATGTAGATAAACTGGAGAGTAAGCTTGCTCGAAAGATGAATATTAGTGGAGAGAAGATGACCCGCTATAAAAATAGAATGCAGAATGATGTTAATAGAAGCCGAAGTACAAGAGCAAGAAATAATAGAAAATATGCTGAAAATAAAAAAGCTTATGAAAATTATACAAAAGCTTTTGCAGGAGTAAAGGTTGTAAATGATGCATATAAAGCTGGAGGAGCTGAAGTTTTACAGAACATTGATTTGTTCAAAAAGACACCGGAAGAAACTAAAAAGCCAATTATTACGGTTGGAGAGTTAACAAGAGTTAAGGAGTAATTAGAGAATAACTATGTGTAAAAATCAATATATTTTAACAATTTGTGCCGTATTAGGTTTTTTGTATACTTTGTTTTTCTATTGTCAAAACTCAAGATTAGAAAATTCTAGTATGCTAAAATCATATACAATTATTGAGCAGGGATGTAGGAATTCTAAGGGTAGTTCTTCAGTTCACATTAAATATAATGACAAAATATATTATATAAGATTGGCAAATAAAGAATGTTCAAAATATCCTGTAGGATCTGAAGTAAAACTTAGCTACAACGAACAATTTGATTATTTTTATAAGCCGGATGGATTAAAAAGAGATAGAAATAGATTGTTGTTTTTGGCTATAATTTTTATTTTATCTATTACCCCTTGGAAAAAAATTATAAAAATAAAAGTCTGATAAGGTATTTAAGTATAATGTAAAATAAAAAAAACTCCCCGCTCCCGCACGACTGCATCGTGTGGCAAATAAAAAAATAGGCTGTCTCAGTTTTGAGACAGCCTATTCTATTCAACAAAATCATTATAATCTCTTCACTAAATCAAAAAACAGTGTTTTTCCTCTTTTTTATATTTGGTCTTATAACTACTTTTGTTACAAAACCTTATAAAATTAAAAAAATGAAAACTCCAATTATGTTTAAGAATTTAATTTCGGTTATGAGTGTGCTTTTGTTAGCTGTTTTTTCTTTGATTGCTATTCGCTGTACACCGCCGCCGCCGGAACCTCCGATAAGTGATGCTTATAAAAGTAAACTGATTACAAAAGAAGAAGCACGTGTTCTTTTTGATGAATATTCCAGAACCAACAACATGATCCTTACCCAAGCCAGAAACGGGAATCCCGATTCGCGTTGGTATTGGTTTTCTCTGGAAGAGATGGAAAGCTACATTCAGTATGTAAAAGCAAATGCTGATAAACAGAACCTGAAAGATGTGGGAATACGAATTTATTTGGGTAAATATCCTGAAAATCATCCCCAAAACAGAATGGCAAAACCGGAATTTGCGGGGTATCAGACTGTTTTTTTAATGCCTACATCAAAAATGACTCAGGATTCTATTAGCAGTCGACAAAGAAGAGGTGTTATCACGGATGAGAATCAGGATGTAGAAAATATTCAGCCGATGAATATGACCAATCTTTCGCCACCACCGAATTCACTTACAAATACAATGAATTAAATAACAGTTATGACCTGGAATGTAGAAATAGGGAAGCAGATCTCAATGGTGATTTTGGTCATCATGATGATTTTAATTATCATAAAATACAGAAAGATAGAAAAAGTGAATTTCTTTTTCTTCGCCGGATATATTTTATTATCATTAACTGATTTCTTTTTCTATTACTACCATAAGCTAACGAGCTTGAGCACAGAAAGATTTTACACAATTTGTATCACGATCGTGTTTTTCCTTTATCTGTTATACTATATGAAGCTTCTTTCTGCTCAAGTGCTAAAAAAAATACAGTTTTTTATTCTCGTTTGCTTTGTTCTCAGTATTTTGGCAATGTCTTATGTAGATAAAAGCTTATTTGAGCATTTTTCGTTCAATATGCTGTATATAAATATTCTTTTATTAACATTTTCCATCCTATTATTTTTGTATCAGACCTTTAATTCAGACAAAATATTTGAAATTAAAAACTATCTGCCGTTCTGGATTTCGGTAGGTCTTCTGATTTTTTATATTGGTATTATCCCGATTTTCTATTTCAGGACTTCTGTTTCACAGGATATATATTTTTTTATTCTATTTTTATTAAACCTTATCAGCAATATAATTATTGCAATAGGACTCTTTTGGACAAAACAGGATAAAATTAAACAAGTCAGATTTTAAAGCATGAAAGAAAACAATATGGTCATTGTTTTTACGATAACATTATTTATCATTGTTTTAACGATGATTTTCGTTTATGTGATTTTCATTCAGAAAAAAACGACATTGCTGATCAGGCAGAAAGAAAAAGATATGCGTTTTGAAAAGGAGCTTGCAACTTCTCAGATCGAAATGAAAGAACAAACGTTGAATTACATCGGTCAGGAATTGCATGATGATTTAGGACAAAAGCTTTCTGTGGTTCGTTTAAGGCAAAACCAACTGATCGCCAAAATGAAGGATTCAGAAAAGGAAGAGTTGATCGAATTAAACGAATTATTAGGCGAATGCATTCAGGATATTCGTAATCTGTCTAAAACTTTAATTACAGAGCAGGTTATTCATTTCGGATTAATTGAATCTTTAGAACGAGAAATAAATAAAATCCGCAAGCTGAGGTTGCTTAAAATAGAACTGATTACCCAAAAACATGATATCGATATTTCGCCAAAACACGGTCTCATTTTATTCAGGATTATTCAGGAGAGCATTAATAATATTCTGAAACATTCAAGGGCTAAAAATGTCTCAATAGAAATAGAAGACGGTCAACAAATGCTAAGCATTAAGATTAATGACAACGGAAAAGGATTTGACACCCAAACCGTGAAAGACGGATCCGGACTTAAAAATATGGAACTGAGAGCGAAAATCATACACGCAGAATTTTCCATCCGTTCCGAGATCAATAAAGGTACACAGACATCTATTATTTATTACAAAAATCAGCCATGAAAACAATCCCTATCGCAATAGTTGACGATCATACACTAATGTCAAAAGCATTGGAAAATATGATCGCCGAAAACCCTCAGTACAAGGTCATGATGAATCATCCCAATGGTGAAGATTTTATCGAAGCATTAGAAAAGACGACCGATTTGCCTGCTGTCGTTTTAATGGACATCAATATGCCCTTTAAAAACGGAATAGAAACCACAGAATGGCTTTCTGAACATTATCCGGATATTAAAGTAATCGCTCTTACGATGGAAGATGACGAAAAAGTCTTAATTAAAATGCTGAAAGCAGGAGCAAAAGGATATTTACTGAAAGATATGCAGCCATCAATATTATTTCAGGCAATCGATACGGTCTTTGAAAAAGGAAGTTTTTATACCGATTTTGTTGCCCAGAAACTTCTCAAAGTGAAGACAGAAGATCTGAAAAATCAGTCTCTTCTTTCTGAGCTTAAAGAAAGGGAAATAGAATTTATAAAGTTTGCCTGTAGTGAACTTACCTATAAAGAAATTGCCGATAAAATGTTTCTCAGCCCAAAAACAATTGACGGCTACAGAGATTCGGTTTTTATTAAACTCGATATCAAAAACAGGGTTGGCTTGGTTCTTTTTGCCATGAAGCACAACCTTTGCTGAGTTAAATAAAAAAGAGTTTCAAACCCATGAAACTCTTTTTTATTATTTTCTGAACATTTCTGTGTGCGGAATATTGTCTTCCAGGTATTTTTTTCCGGTATCTTGAAAACCAAAATAAGAATAAAATTTCAACAGATAATCCTGAGCAGAAATTCTTACTTCTGAAGTTTTAAATCTGTTTTCTATCGTTTCAACGGCATATTGAATTAATTGTTTGCCTAAATTTTTTCCTCTTCCTTTTTCCGAAGTTAAAACTCTTCCGATAGAAGTTTCATTATATTTAATTCCTTTATCAAAAATTCTGCAGTATGCTAAAATGCTATTGTCCTTTTCTGCCCAGAGATGGATCGCTTTTTCATCATATCCATCCAGATCGGGATAAGGGCAATCTTGTTCCACTACAAAAACGTCAATTCTTGCTTTGATGATTTCGTGAAATTCAGGAACGGTTAATTCATCAAAACTTTTTATTTTCCAGATTATATTATTCATTAAAACTTACGCTGTTATTTTCTAAAAACTCATTGGTGGTCTGAATAAAGTTTAAAATTTCCTCACATCCCTCTTTCTTTTCTGCTGAAGTTAAATAAGTTTCAGGAAGATTTTCCCAGGTTTTTAAAAGTTCATTTTTATAGGCTTCTACATTTTGAATGGCAACATTGGGTTTCAGTTTATCTGCTTTTGTGAAGACAATAGAAAAGGGAACCCCGCTCTCGCCGCACCATTGGATAAATTCCAGATCGATCTTTTGCGGACTGTGACGAGAATCTATCAAAACAAAAAGATTCACAAGATTTCTTCTGTTGAGAATATAATTAGTAATTAGCTTTTCAAAATCCTTTCGCTGAACTTTAGAAACTTTTGCATATCCGTAACCCGGTAAATCGGTGAGATACCAGTTTTCATTTACTAAAAAATGATTGATAAGCTGCGTTTTTCCCGGTGTACCCGAAGTTTTTGCTAAATCTTTATGATTCATCATCGCATTGATCAGTGAAGATTTTCCTACGTTTGATCTTCCGATGAATGCATATTCCGGCATATTCGGTTCGGGGCATTCCTGCCATTTTCCGCTGCTTTTTACAAACGTTGCTGTTTTTATAACCATTTTATTGATTTTTATTTAGAAAAACAAACCATTAAGAATCTCTTAATGGTTTATCTATTATACTTTATCTTTTACCCAGTTGTAAAGAATTTCGTTGAATTCATCTGGCTTTTCCATCATTGCAGCATGTCCGCATTTATCGATCCAGAAGAGATCAGAGTTTGGTATAAACTTGTGCATGTCCTCTGCAACTTCAGGTGGTGTTACATTATCCTGTTTTCCCCAGATCAGACAGGTTGGTCTTGAGATTTTAGGAAGATCATTCAGCATGTTGTGTTTGATGGCACTTCTTGCCAACATTACCGTTTTAATTCCTTTCATACGGTCATTTACAACACTGAAAACTTCATCTACTAAATCTTCGGTTGCTACTGAAGGATCATAAAAAACCTCTTCTGCTTTTTTTCTGATATAGGAACGGTCGTTTTTTCTCGGAAAACTGTCACCAAAAGCTCTTTCGTATAAACCGGAGCTTCCGGTAAGAACAAGATTCTGAACCAGATCAGGTCTTGCCAAAGTTAATATTAAACCAACATGACCACCCATAGAGTTTCCTACAATGGTAACCGGTTTGCCAATATTGGTTTCTATAAATTTAATTACATACTTCGCTATAGTGGTGAGATTGGTATTGAGTACGGGCAAATCGTAGATCGGCAATTGAGGCACATATACCTTAAAACCTTTATCTGAAAAAAAATTCACCATTTTATCAAAATTACTCAATCCACCCATTAACCCGTGCAAAAGCACAAGCGGGTGGCCTTCTCCAGCTTCTATAAAGTTGTATTTCTTTTCTTTTTTTGTACTAAATCTCATAAGTGCCTGTATAAGCCTTGCAAAAATACAAATTAAACACCAAAAATATTTTGATATATCTAATTTAAACTAAAAATAATATAATAAAACCATTGTGGTGTAAAATTTTAAAAATCTTTTTGCTATGCGATGAATAAATAGATCTTCTTCTTATTTTATCTCAAAGATTTATGTCATTGATTATCAGTTGTAATCAAAACTTATTAACATTAAGTCAAAAAGTGGGAAAAAGTGGGAAGTTTTGGAAAAATATTTCTAATTTTGTCCCAAATGAGAAATTTCATTGGAACATATGAGTGCAAAATAGACGACAAGGGTCGCCTTAAAGTACCTTCATCGCTGATTAAGCAGATGGAGGATTTTGAGGATAAAACCTTTGTGGTAAAGCGATCTGTGTTTCAACCGTGTCTTGAAGTTTACCCGATGAAAGCTTGGGATAAACTGATGGATAAGATTAACAAATTAAATAGATTCATCAAGAAAAATGCTGATTTTATAAGGATGTTTACAGCCGGAGTGAAAACCGTGGAGCTGGATGGAGCAGGAAGACTGCAGATTTCAAAAGACCTTACCCATTTTGCCAACTTACATAAAGATATTGTGGTGACAAGTGCAGGAGAACTTTTTGAAATTTGGGATAAAGAAGCATACGAAAAAGTAATAGCAACCAACGAAAACGATTTTGCAAGTCTTGCAGAAGATGTAATGGGAGCTTTTGATGAAGAATAATTAAAATAAGCACAAATAGCATGTATCACAACCCCGTTTTATTGAAGCAAAGTGTGGATGATTTGGTGACGAATCCGGACGGAATCTATGTGGACTGCACATTTGGTGGCGGTGGACATTCACGTGAAATCGTAAGCAGACTTTCCGAAAACGGAAAGCTATTCGCATTTGATCAGGATTTGGATGCGCTCGAAAATAAGCTGGATGATCCTAAGTTTACTTTAATCAATCAAAATTTCAGATTTCTTGAAAACTCTTTACTGATGTATGGCATTTCTCAGGTTGACGGAATTTTAGCTGATCTTGGCGTTTCTTCTCATCAGTTCGATGAAGCAGATAGAGGTTTTTCTACAAGAAGCAATGCGCCGCTTGATATGAGAATGAATGTCATGCAAAGTCTTGATGCTAAAAAAGTCATCAATGAATATGACGAAGAAGCTTTAGCAGATATCTTTTATTATTACGGTGAATTGAGAGAAGCAAGAAAATTGGCTCGTGACATCGTTCACCACAGAAAAACCAAAACGATAGAAACAACAGAAGATTTGAAAAAACTCTTCAGTTATCTTCCGCCACATAAAGTAAATAAATTTTATGCACAGTTGTTTCAGGCAATAAGAATAGAAGTCAATCAGGAGCTGGAGGTTTTGAAAGAAATGCTGGTTCAGTCTTATAATATCTTAAAACCGGGAGGAAGATTGGTGGTCATTTCTTATCACTCTCTTGAAGATCGTCTGGTAAAAAGATTTTTGAAAAACGGAATGTTTGAAGGCGAACCCGAAAGAGACATTTACGGAAATTATAAAAAAGCATTTGAACTTGTAAAGAGCAAAGCAATTATTCCTGATAATAAGGAGATTGAAGAAAACTCAAGAGCGAGAAGCGCAAAAATGAGAACAGGAATAAAAGTGTGATAAAATCACAGCTTGTAAAATTCCCCTCCAAAGGAGGGGTGGCAAAAATTCGAAAGAATTTTTGACGGGGTGGTCAATAACAATATTTAAAAAATAAATCAGACAAAGTCTGTGGCAAAAAGAACAACATACAAACCTCAGAAGAAACTCACTTTTATAGATATTATAAAAGGGAACTTCCTTAATAGGGATGAGATCAAGTTGTATTACAAATACTTCCTGCTGTTGTTTGTTTTGATGATGGCAATGATTTACAGCAATCATTTAGTCAACAAAAAAATAAAAATTGTCAATGCCTTAAAAGAAGAAACGGAAGAATACAAATCAAGAAACGCTTACGCACAAAGTAAGCTGATCAAAGTAAAAATGGAATCTGAACTCGGAAAAGAAGTTGCCTCAGATTCACTCATGACTTTAGAGAGTCACCCGCACAAATTGTTAATAAAATTGGATAGTACCGATGCAAAAACAAAATGATTACGATAACAAAAGAAAGAAAACATTGCGATGGGGATACCTTTTCGCAACAGTTGCTTTATGCGTATTTGTGATGTTTTTGGCAAGAATTGTTATTCTTCAGAATACCAATGTACAGGAGATCAAAGATGATTATATCAATAATAATTACCGTACAGCCACTCTGAAAGCAGCCCGTGGAAACTTATTCGCTTCAGACGGATCGATTTTGGCAACAACGGTGATGCGTTATGACATTTATCTTGATTTTAAAACGATAAAAGATACGGTTTACAGCAATAACATCGGTGCACTTACCGATTCTTTGAGCAAAATGTTCGGAAAATCAAGAGCAGATTTCAGAAAAAGATTTGATGAGCAGAAAAAGAACAAAAACCAATACTATTCTTTGGTAAAAGGGCTTGATTTTGATCAGTACGACAGAATCAGAAAGTTCCCGATTTTTAAAAGAGGTAAAAATAAAGGCGGATTTATCGTAGACAGAAACTACAAACGTGAATTGGCAACCTCAGAAATCGGTTCAGGAACCATAGGAATCGACAATGGTGTCGCTAAAGCAGGACTTGAAGGGGCCTTTTCAAAATATTTAACCGGAATTGACGGGAGCAGACTGGAGCAAAGAGTAAATTCTTCCCAATGGAAACCGATCGACTATTGGAAAGTAAGCGAGCCGGTTGACGGACAGGATGTTTACACGACTTTAGATCTTAGAATTCAGGATATTGCACATTCGGCATTACAAAAGCAGCTGATCAATTTCGAAGCGAAGCATGGAACAGTGATCGTGATGGAGGTAGAAACCGGGAAAGTTCGTGCCATGGTAAATCTTAGAAGAGATGACGAAGGGAATTATGTTGATGCCTACAATTATGCAATAAAAGATAATATCGAGCCGGGATCAACATTCAAAGTTGTTTCACTTTTAGCCGCAATGGATGATGGTTTTATTGATGAAAATACAACAGTAGATGTAGGAAACGGAATTTGGGTGTATGCAAAACAGAGAATTACAGACGGTCACGGAGGCGGAACTTATGATATTTCTGATGTTTTAGCAAAATCAAGTAACGTTGGGACGGCTAAGTTGATTACAAAATATTATGCCGACAAACCTGAAATTTTCTTAGATCATCTAAGAAGATGGAAATTATTCGATAAAATGGATATTGAACTTCCGGGAATTACTAAGCCGAAAGTTTTAACCCCAAAACATAAAAGATGGAACGCCGCAACTTTAGCATCAATCGGTTACGGATATTCTACCAACATTAATCTGCTTCAGTTAGCCACTTTTTATAATGGTGTTGCCAACAAAGGTAAAATGGTGAAGCCTCTTTTCATTGATAAGATCATGCAAAACGGGAAAGTTACTTTTGAAGCCCAGACTCAGGTCATGGTTAAAAAAATGGCTTCCGAAAAAGCTTTGAAAATGATGACCGATGCCTTAACGAAAGCAGTTGAAAAAGGAACCGGAAGAAGTATTTTCACACCCAATTTAAAAATGGCAGGAAAAACAGGAACCGCAAGATTTGAATATTGGTTGCCTGGTCCGATGAAATACAGATCTTCATTTGCAGGATTTTATCCGGCTGATAATCCGAAATACACCTGTTATGTAATGATCAGTGAGCCCAATACGGCGAAAGGATTCTACGGAGGAACGGTTTCAGCGCCGGTGTTTAAAGAAATTGCAGGTAAAACTTTCTTGAAAACACCTCAAAATATTGAGAAAGAAATGCTTGTTGACAAAAAGGTCAATCTTAATAAAATGGTTGAACCAAACGTAAAAGTTACTGTTAACAACAAACAAATGCCAAGTGTTGTGGGATTAATTGGTAAAAATGTCATTCCACAATTAGAGAATTTAGGTTATCGGGTTGATTATAAAGGAGTGGGAAGAATTAAAGAACAGTTCCCTCTCGAAGGCACAACAATAAGTAAAAATCAGAGGATTTATTTATCTCTGCAGAATTAAAAAATAGTCCTGAAAGGACGGCTTAATAAAGATAGGATGAAATCCTATTAGAAAAATTAATAAAAAATAAAGCATCAGAAAATGCAATTAAATGATTTATTAAACAGAATTCCGGTTTTAGAAAGTCATGGTGAAAACAACCGTGAGGTTTCTGCATTGGTTTTCGACAGCAGAAAAGTTTCAGAAAATTCATTGTATATCGCAGTGAAAGGAACAGTTGCAGACGGACATTCATTTATTGCATCATCGATTGAGAAAGGAGCAAAAACAATTGTTTGTGAAGATTTACCGGAGAATTTGGATGAAAACATTACCTACATCAAAGTAAAAGATTCATCAAAAGCTTTGGCACATCTGGCGTCCAATTTTTACGGAAATCCTTCTGAAAAACTAAAATTAATCGGCGTTACAGGAACAAATGGTAAGACTTCTGTTTCTACTTTACTGTTTGATGTTTTTAAAAATTTAGGCTATAATTCGGCGCTGCTTTCTACAGTAGAAATCAGAATCGGAGAAGAAATAATTCCTGCGACACATACTACGCCGGATGTGATTACGATTAATCAGATTTTGGCTAAAGCGGTTGAATCAGGATGTGAGTTTGCTTTCATGGAAGTAAGTTCACACGGAATTTCCCAAAACAGAATCGAAGGTTTACATTTCAAAATAGCTGGGTTCACCAATCTTACCCACGATCATTTAGATTATCATAAAACGTTTGACGATTATTTAAAAACAAAAAAAAGATTTTTTGATGAGTTAAATGACGAAGCGATTGCCATTACCAATGTTGATGACAAAAACGGAAACGTGATGCTTCAGAATACCAAAGCAAAGAAAAAATCTTACGCTTTGAAAACGATGGCAGATTACCACGGAAGACTTTTGGAAGTTGATTTCAACGGAATGCTTTTAAACTTTAACGGGAAAGAATTTTGGACAACTTTAACGGGTAAATTCAATGTTTACAATTTGCTATTGGTGTTTGGAATTGCTGCTGAATTAGGCTTTGAAGAGGACGAAATTCTTCAGGCAATCAGCAGGTTGAAAAGAGTTTCCGGAAGATTTGAAACCTTCAAATCCGATGGCGGAATTTTCTTCATCGTCGATTATGCACACACTCCGGATGCGCTAGAAAATGTTTTAGACAGCATCAACGACATCAGAACGAAAAACGAAAGACTCATTACCGTTTTCGGTTGTGGTGGAGACAGAGATCACGCAAAAAGACCTGAAATGGGAAATATTGCTACAAAGAAATCAACTTTAGCAATTATCACTTCAGACAATCCTCGAACGGAAGATCCGGCTGCAATTATCAAGGAAATTGAAGCGGGCGTTGAACCTCAGAACTTCAGCAAATATACTTCGATTCCCGACAGAAGAGAAGCCATAAAAATGGCGATAAAATTTGCGGAACCAAAAGATATTGTTCTCGTTGCAGGAAAAGGTCACGAAAATTACCAGGAGATTAATGGTGTAAAAAATCATTTTGACGATAAAGAAGTAATAAATGAGCTTTGGAAGCTTATGAGTAAATAATTTAAGCATTAAACCTTAAACCATAAACTTTGAACTAAATGCTATACTATCTATACGAATATCTAACGAGTCAAGGCATCCACATTCCAGGAATGGGAATGTTGAGGTACATTTCGTTCCGTGCAGGAATGGCGGTTTTGCTTTCATTAACGATTGCTTTGGTTTACGGTAAAACAATCATTAACTACCTGAGAGGAAAGCAAATGGGCGAATTGGTGCGTGATTTAGGACTAGACGGACAAAAACAAAAAGAAGGAACTCCTACAATGGGGGGGCTTATCATTATTTTGGCGACCATTATTCCGGTTGTATTATTTACGAGAATTACCAATATTTACATTGTTCTTCTTATCGTTACGGTGATTTGGATGGGCGCTATTGGTTTTCTGGATGATTATTTAAAGAAGATCAAAAAAAATAAAGACGGACTTAGCGGAAAATTCAAAATTGTAGGGCAGGTTGGTTTAGGGCTAATTATCGGAGTGACAATGTATTTCCATCCTGAAGTAACGGTGAAAAGAAAATATGCTGATGCAAAAGTAGTCAACAGAAATAATGTTGAACAAAACTTTATGCCGACAGAAAAGATTACGGTTTCTACAGTTCCTTTTACCAAAAACAATGAGTTCGACTACAGCGGAATATTGTTTTGGATGGATGATGCAGAAGCTCACGAATGGGCATGGATTGTTTTCATTCCCATCGTTATTTTTATTGTGACAGCGGTTTCCAACGGAGCAAATATTACCGACGGAATCGATGGTTTGGCAGCAGGAACAAGTACGATTATTCTCTTGGCTCTTGCATTTTTTGCCTACGTTTCCGGGAACATAATTTTTGCTGATTATCTGAACATTATGTTCTTACCAAATATGGGGGAAACCACCATTTTTGCGGTCGCCATGGTCGGTGCAGTCATCGGATTCTTTTGGTATAATACCTATCCGGCTCAGGTTTTTATGGGCGATACGGGAAGTTTAATGTTAGGTGGTGTGATTGCTGTTTTGGCTATTATTTTAAGAAAAGAACTGATGATTCCTGTGCTTTGCGGAATTTTCTTAATTGAAAATGTTTCGGTAATGCTTCAGGTGGTTGTCTTTAAATACAGGAAAAGAAAATTCGGGTTGGAATATGCCCAAAATAATAGATTGTTTAAAATGTCTCCGCTTCATCATCATTATCAGAAAGAAGGATTTCACGAAAGTAAAATCGTTAACAGGATGATTATCATCGGAGTTATGTTGGCAATTGTGTGTCTCATTACATTGAAGATGAGATAAGAATTAGCAGATAGTTGTAAGCGAAAGCGATCAGCAAAAAGCAAAAAACAAGTTTATGAAAATAGTTGTTTTAGGAGGTGGCGAAAGCGGTTGTGGTGCTGCTTATTTGGCTAAAAAGAAAGGTTTGGAAGTGTTTCTTTCAGACAAAGGAGCCATTAAAGATCACTACAAACAATTTTTGACGGAAAATGAGATTGAATTTGAAGAGGAAAATCACGATGAAGAAAGAATTCTCAATGCCGACTGGATTGTAAAAAGTCCCGGAATTCCGAAAAAAGCGGAGATGATCAACAAAATTCACGAGAAAGGAATCAGACTTTCTTCTGAAATTGAGTTTGCTTCAGAGTTTACCGATGCAAAAATCATCGCCATCACAGGAAGTAATGGGAAAACAACGACAACGTCTCTGATCTATTATATCCTGAAAAATGACGGATTGAAAGTTGGTTTAGGCGGAAACATCGGTTACAGTTTTGCAAAGCAGGTTGCTGATGAAAACCATGAATATTATGTTTTGGAGGTAAGTTCTTTCCAGTTGGATGATATTCAGAATTTCCGACCGTACATTTCTTTGTTGCTGAATTTGTCTAAAGATCATTTAGATCAGTACAATTACAACTACGAAGAGTATGCATTGGCAAAATTCAGAATCACTGAAAATCAGGAGAATGACAATTTTTTCATCTACAATAAAGATGATGAAATGAGTAAAAATATTCTTGAAAAATTTGAGATAAAGGCGAAGATGATTCCTTTTTCAACACATGAAAAATTGTCTGAAGGAGGTTTTGTAGATGGGGAAAATATAGAAGTACATCTTAGAGATAAATTCTCAATGAAAATTGATGAATTGTCTTTACTGGGAAATCATAATGTTGCCAACAGCTTGGCTGCTTCAATTGCCGGTAAGATATTGGAAATCAATAATGAAAGTATCAGGAATTCATTGATGACTTTTCAGGCAGTTGAGCACAGACTGGAATTTGTAGCGGAAATTGATGGAGTAAAATTCATCAACGACAGTAAAGCAACGAATGTAAATGCAGCATATTACGCTTTAGAAAGCATGAAAAACCCAACGGTTTGGATTGTTGGAGGCGTAGATAAAGGAAATGATTATACCGAAGTAGAAGATTTAGTTAAAAGAAAAGTAAAAGCAATTGTTTGCTTAGGAATTGATAATCAGAAGATCATCGATTTCTTTAAAGATAAAAAAGAACTGATTTACAGCACCTCAAGTATGGAAGAAGCCGTAAAAACGTCAAAATCATTAGCCAAAAACGGAGATACGGTTTTATTGTCTCCTTGTTGTGCAAGTTTTGATCTTTTCAAAAGCTATGAAGACAGAGGTCGTCAGTTTAAAGAACAGGTATTAAAAGCCAATGGCAATTAGCCAAAAGCCAATAGCGGAAACTATGAACGAACAGAATTTAGAAGAAAGCAGATTCGAATTTCTAAAGGGCGATAAAGTGCTTTGGATGGTCATTCTTGTGATCTCCATTTTCTCTATTTTCCCGGTTTATTCTGCAAGTTCAAACCTTGAATATATTGTAAACAACGGAACTACTACCGGTCACGTGATGAAGCATATGTTTTTTGTGGTTTTAGGTTTGGCGATCATGAGAATTGTAGGAACAGTGAAGTATGAATATATGGGTAAACTCAGCAGTATCATGTTGGGTTTAATGATTATTCTGCTGATTGTCACGATGTTTACCGGGCAAACGATTGACGGAGCGAGTGCTTCAAGATGGTTGAAAATTCCGGGAACACCGATTTCGTTTCAGCCTTCGTCTTTTGCTTTTTTAATGCTGATTATTTATCTGTGCAGATATTTAACCAAGAAAATAACAAGAGAAAGACTTCCAATAGAGAATGTCATGTACATTTTCGGTCCAATCTTACTGGTTTTCGTGTTGGTTGCAAAAGATAACGGTTCAACTGCTTTAATGATTTTAATGGTTTCAGTAATTGTCCTGATTATCGGGCAGCTTCACTGGAAATATATTGCAGGATTTATTTCTGCATCATTTGTTGCGATTGTTTTGTTTTTATTAATCGCTTTAAATACAAATTTAATCGGCGGAAACCGTGTGCATACATGGATGAGCCGTATTGAAACCTTTACGTCAAGCAAAGCAAAAACTGCTGATGTTGATGATGAAAGTGTAAAAGCGAAAAATTATCAGGTCATGCAGGCAAAAGCCGCCATCGTTCACGGAGGAATTACAGGAATGGGACCAGGAAAATCAGCTTTAAAACAAATGCTTCCGCAATCTGCATCCGATTTTATTTTTGCAGTAATTGTAGAAGAATACGGATTAATAGGTGCAGGATTTCTCATCAGTATGTATCTGATTATGATTGTCCGGATTGTCATGATTGCGAGTAAAATGCCCGCATTTTTCGGTTCGTTGCTCGTTCTCAGTCTCGGAGTGATGATTTTTATTCAGCTGGCAGTAAATATTGCAGTTGCGGTAAATCTGATCCCGGTGACAGGGCAGCCATTGCCGCTGATCAGCTATGGAGGAACATCGATGTTGGTAACGTATATCCAGCTCGGAATTATTTTAAACATCAGCTCAAGAATCCAGATTTATGATGAAGAAGGAATGGGCAAAAAACAAAGTATTGTTGAGATAAACGACATTGCATAAAGACCAAACAAAATGGAAATAAGAAAAATAACATTTATTGACAGCAAAAACTCAGAAAATCCTGTGGTTATTGAAAAAACAGAAGATATAACGAATTTTCTGGAAACATTCAGATTGGAAATGAATGAAGTTATAGAGCTTAATGATGCAATGTACACGGTAAAATCTATATCAGAAAAAGATGAGGATGGTGAAAATGAAATTATTGTCGGCGTAGAATTTATTGATTTAATTGAAAATCAGCCAACAGCTTAAAATCGATAAGATGGACAAAAAAATAAAAGTACTATTAAGCGGAGGCGGAACAGGAGGACATATCTTCCCGGCCATTGCTATTGCAGACGAAATCAAGAAAAGATTTCCTGATGCAGAATTTTTGTTCATCGGAGCTAATGGCAAAATGGAAATGGAAAAAGTTCCGCAAGCTGGCTACAAAATCGAAGGATTAAACATTGCAGGTTTCGACAGAGGGAATTTGCTTAAAAACATAGGCTTACCATTCAAACTTATTTCGAGTTTGATGAAGGCTAAAAAAATTATAAAAAACTTTAAACCAGATTTTGCTGTTGGAACGGGTGGTTTTGCAAGCGGACCGGCTTTGTTTATGGCTGCAAAGATTGGAATTCCGACTTTTATTCAGGAGCAGAATTCCTTACCTGGAAAAACCAACACTGCAAACGGAAAGAAAGCAAAAGCAGTATTTGTGGCTTATCCGGATATGGAGAAATTCTTTCCCCATTCGAAAGTATTTTTCCTAGGAAATCCGATTCGTGAGAATATTGTTTCAGGAATGCAGGAAACTTCTTCCGCTAAAGAGAAATTGGGTTTAGATAAAAATCAACTTATCATTTTATCGGTTGGTGGATCTTTAGGTTCAAGAACGTTAAACAACGGTTGGAAAGACAACCTTGAAAACCTGAAAGAAAAAGGTTATCAATTAATCTGGCAAACCGGAAAATTGGATTACAAAGAATTGAGCAGCGAATCTCGAATCTCGAATCTCGAATCTCAAATCCAGTTAAAGGAATTCATCAAAGATATGGAAACAGCATATTCTGCAGCAGATGTTATTGTTTCAAGAGCGGGAGCCATTGCAATTTCAGAATTATCAGTGGCGCAAAAGCCTGTTATCTTGGTGCCTTTCCCATTTGCGGCAGAAGATCATCAAACGAAAAATGCGATGAATCTGGTTGAAAAGAATGCGGCAAGAATGGTAAAAGATTCAGAAATGAAGGAAAAATTCTGGACAACTTTATCAGAAATCTGCGAAAATGAAAATGCAAGAAAAGAAATGTCTGAAAATCTGAAATATTTTGCCAAACCAAATGCTGCGAAAGAGATTGTAGATGAGATTTTTAAAATAATTAAGTAAGTGCAGGTTGTCATTCTGAATGTAGCGTAGCGAAATGAAGAATCTAAATTGAGATTCCCCGTTCCTCGGAATGACAAAAAGATGTTTAAGATAATAAATAGAGATAAAATATAATTGAGAGGATATTGAATTTCAAATCTCAAACTTCAAATCTCAAATAAATAAAATGAACAATTTAGAAACATATCAAAATTTTTACTTCGTCGGAATCGGAGGTATCGGAATGAGTGCTTTGGCGCGCTATTTCCATGCTTCGGGCAAGAAAGTTTCAGGCTACGATAAAACCAACACCAAATTGACGACGGCTTTGATGAATGAAGGAATTGATATTGTTTTTGAAGATGTCATTGATGAAAAAATAACTTCGCTTCAGAAAGAAAAGACATTAATAATCTATACTCCGGCCATCAAAAAACTGGGGATTTTGGATTATTTTAATAACAATCAGTTTGAAGTTTTAAAAAGAGCAAAAGTTCTAGGATTAATTACAGAAAATACAGACTGCATCGCAGTTGCGGGAACTCACGGAAAAACAACGACTTCCACTTTGGTTTCGCATCTGTGTAAAGAAGCAGATTTGCCGTTTTCATGTTTTTTAGGAGGGATTTCTGAGAATTTCAAATCAAATTTCCTGTATAATGGTTCGCAATATTCTGTAGTTGAAGCTGATGAATACGATAGAAGTTTCTTAAACCTTTCTCCGGATTGGGCAGTAATCACTTCTACCGATGCCGATCATTTGGATATTTATGGAGATAAAAATACGATTGAAGAAGGTTTCAGACAGTTTGCGGCTTTAGTTCCTGAAGATAAACAGCTTTTTATAAGAAAAGGAATCGAAATCGGGAGGGCTCATAAAACTTATGCAGTCAACGAAGAAGCTGATTATTACTCAGATAACCTTCGTATGGATTATGATAAAATCTATTTTGATTTTCACACTCCAACTGAAACGATAAAAGATTTTGTGTGGGAAATTCCGGGAATTCACAATGTAGAAAATGCAACGGTTGCGATTGCAATTTTGCACAATCTGGGAGTTGATTTTGAAACGTTAAAGAAAGCAATTGCCGATTTTAAAGGGATTAAAAGAAGATACACAAAGCATATATATCCGAGCGGAAAAATTTATATTGACGATTATGCGCATCATCCAACAGAAATCAATGCTGTAGTTGGTTCGATAAAAACGTTTTATCCGGATAAAAAACTGTTGGTGGTTTTTCAGCCGCATTTGTTCAGCAGAACGAGAGATTTTGCCGATGGATTTGCAGAAAGCTTAAATAATTCTGAAGAATTGATTTTGCTCGATATTTATCCGGCAAGAGAGCTTCAGGAAAATTTTGAAGGAATCACTTCAGACTGGCTTTTGGAAAAAGTGATTTTAGATAAAAAAGAAGTATCGAATCTATCTGATGCTTTCAACAAAATAAAAGATAAAGAATTTGACATTCTTCTTACGGTAGGTGCAGGAAATATAGATACGCTGTATGATCCTATTTGTGAGTGGCTTGGAAAAATTTAGCTAAATAAATTTAACGCAACGAACGCAATGAAAATTTACAAACACAATGTATATTTTTTGGTCGCAAGGGCGTTTCACTCAGCAAATGATAGCTGAAAATATTATTGTAAATAAAAACACAAATGACAGAAAATGAAATTTCAAATATGGTTTTTGATGCAGGAATGAAAGTGCATCGTAAACTTGGAATTGGACTCTATGAAAATGTTTATGAGCAATGCTTAATTTACGAATTGAAGAACTGTGGTTTGAAGGTTGAAAGCCAGAAAGACATTAGCATTAATTATGAAGGTTTAATAATTGAAAAGGCATTTAGAGTAGATTTATTGATTGAGAATAAAGTAATTATAGAAATAAAAGCTGTTCCGGAAGTTAATAAATATCATTTTTTTCAGCTTCTTAATTATTTAAGAGTTACAGAAATAAAATTGGGGATGATTTTGAATTTTCATTCCACCTTATTTAAAGACGGAGTAAAAAGAGCAGTAAATAAATTATAAAATAAAAACTTGTAAAAATATTTTCAGTTATCATTTGCTGAGTGAAACGCCCTTGCGAAAGGAAAACAATAGATAATGATCTACAAATCCTTGCGAACATTGCGTTAAAAAATGAAAAAACAAAAATGAAAAATAAATACAGAATATTAAAAATTGCCATCACAGTAATCATTCTTGGTTTCCTGTTGAGTTTCTCTTTGAAGAAATTCAGCGGTCAGAAGATTACGGACAATAAAATTTCTGTAAAAATGAATGAAAAAACGCCGGTGTATTTTATTGATGAAAAAGACATCCGTGAGATTGTGAATAAAGAAAATCCTTCCCGAAAAGTAGGAGATCTGAATATTCCTGAACTGGAAAAGAAAATCAATGCGCTTCCGGCTGTAGACAGCGCAAATGTTTATTTAAATTTAAACGGAAAATTAAATTTAGACATCAAACAAAGAGTTCCGGTTTTCAGATTGAATAAGGATGGAAAAGATTTTTATGTAGACGAAAAAGGAACAGAATTTCCGATTTCCAGAACGTATTCTCATCCCTGTATGTTGGTGACGGGAGATGTCAAAAAGGATGAATATGAAAAGTTGGCTGAACTTGTTGAGAAAATCGACAAAGATGATTTCAGCAAAAAATATTTCATCGGAATTTCAAAATATAAAGACAATTACAGTCTTCTGACAAGCGAAGGAAATTACCGAGTTGAGATTGGAGATTTAGACAATATTGATTTTAAGGTAAAAGGTTTTAAAACTTTTGTTGAAAAATATCTTGTCTATCAGGATCCGCAGAAATACAAAATGATTTCGGTAAAATATCAGAATCAGATTGTAACAACGCTGAATCCGTATTTTAAGGAAAACGACAGTATTTTAAAGGCAAGTCATAAAGATTTGGTAAAAGTTCCGGTTGCAGCGGCTCCTGTTAAAAAAACAGAAGTAAATCCTAAACCTGAAGTCAAAAAAGCAAGTTCGGCTTCTTTAAAACCAAAAGAAAACACAAAACCAAAAGCAGTCGTCAAACCCAAGGAAACTAAGAAACCCGCAGCAAAACCAAAAAGCAAGGCAAAGGTTAAAATAGAATAAAGAAAGAGTCCCGAAGGGACGACTCACTAAAGAATAGAATTAAATCAAATCGATATAAAACAATGGAAAATCAAGAGTATTCAGTAGGTCTGGACATTGGGACGACCAAGATCGTTGCCATTGTCGGAAGGAGGAATGCACATGGGAAAATAGAAATTCTCGGTGTTGGGAAAGCCAAAAGTCTTGGAGTTCATAAAGGGATTGTGAATAATATTTCGCAGACCATCAACTCAATCAAAGCTGCTGTGTCTGAAGCACAGTCGAGCGCAGGAGTTCCTATCCATAAAGTAACGGTGGGAATTGCAGGAAAGCACATTCGTTCACTGCAACACTCCGATTATATTATGCGTGAACATCCGGACAAATTTATTACAGATGACGACATTGAAGCGTTAAAAGATCAGGTGAAAAAACTGGTCATGCTTCCTGGCGAAGAAATCATCCACGTACTTCCGCAGGAATATAAGGTTGATTCTGAAGGAGAAATTCAGGAGCCTGTCGGGATGCATGGAAAACGTCTGGAAGCCAATTTCCATGTGGTTGTCGGGCAAATGGGAAGCATCAGAAACATCGCAAGATGTGTAAGAGAAGCCGGATTGGAGATGGAAGCGCTTACTTTAGAACCTTTGGCATCTTCAGAAGCCGTTCTTACCAAGGAAGAGAAAGAAGCAGGAGTTGCCATCGTAGACATCGGTGGTGGAACTACGGATATTGCTATTTTTAAAGATAATATCATCCGTCATACTTGCGTCATCCCTTACGGGGGCGGAATTATTACGGAAGACATCAAAGAAGGCTGTTCAATTATTGAAAAGCACGCCGAGCAATTAAAGGTTAAGTTCGGTTCTGCAGTTCCTGAATTGGAAAAAGACAGCACATTTGTGACCATTCCCGGACTTCACGGAAGACCGGATAAAGAAATTTCTCTGAAAACTTTAGCGCAGATTATCAATGCGAGAGTAGAGGAGATTCTTGAAATGGTAAATACGGAATTAAAGGCTTACGGAGCTTTTGAACAAAAGAAAAAACTGATTGCAGGAATTGTTCTGACAGGTGGTGGTTCAAACTTGAAACATCTTCGTCAGTTGGCAAATTACACAACAGGTTTCGATAGCAGAATTGGTTTTGCGAATGAATACATTGCGAACGACAAAAATCAGTATCTTAAAGGACCGGAATTTGCTACTTCTATCGGTTTATTGATGGAAAGTTTAAAAATCAGAGACAAAAAAACAACTGCGGTAGAAGAAGAAAATGAAATTGAGGTTGAAACTAAAGTTGAACAGAAAGAACAACAGATAGTTACAAATAATGAAACTCAAACTGTTGTTGCTCACCAATCGGTTCAGGAAACAGAAATTGCTCCGGAATCTGAAACAAACAAAAAGGTGAGATTAACTTTTGGGCAGTCTTTGATGGAAAAAGTAAAAAAATTCTTTGAAGAAGTAGAGTAAAAAAATATAGATGATGAATGATAAGCGATGAATGATTTTCTCATCAACTATCATAGTCGGTTATCAATTATATAAAAAAATAGATATGGAAAATATAGGTACACAAGGATTTTCATTTGATTTGCCAAAAGGAAATTCATCGATCATTAAAGTAATCGGTGTTGGTGGCGGCGGAAACAACGCACTGAAGCACATGTACGAGAAAGGAATTCACGGGGTAGATTTCGTGATTTGTAATACTGATGCGCAGACTTTAGATAATAACCCGGTTTCAAACAAAGTACAGTTGGGAACAACCATTACTGAAGGTCTTGGAGCGGGAGCAGATCCTGAAGTTGGAGAAAAATCTGCTATTGAAAGTATTGAAGACATCAAAGCTGCAATGGGGCAAAATACTAAAATGGTATTTATCACTGCCGGAATGGGTGGTGGTACAGGAACCGGAGCTGCTCCCGTGATTGCTAAAGTGGCAAAAGACATGGGAATTCTTACGGTCGGTATCGTAACCGTTCCTTTTAGTTTTGAAGGAAAAAGAAGATTGGAACAGGCTGAAAGCGGTCTTGAAAAATTAAGAAATAATGTTGATTCTTTAATCGTTATTAATAATGATAAATTAAGACAACAATTCGGAAACCTTGGTTTCAAACAGGGATTTTCAAAAGCCGATGAAGTTTTAACCAATGCTGCAAAAGGTATGGCAGAAGTTATTACCGGTTATTTCGATGTAAACATTGACTTTAGAGATGCTAAATCTGTGCTTCAGAATTCTGGTACGGCTTTAATGTCTACAGGAACTGCTTCAGGTGAAAATAAGGCGGAAGAAGCAGTTAAAAAAGCATTAGACTCTCCATTATTGAATGATAACAAAATTACAGGCGCAAGAAATGTACTGTTATTAATCAGAAGTGGTGCGGAAGAAGCTACCATGGACGAAATCGGTATCATCATGGATTATATCCAGAAAGAAGCAGGTCATACAGCTGATATCATTTTCGGAGTTGGTGCTGATGAAGAATTGGGTGATGCAGTGAGTGTATTGGTTATTGCTACCGGTTTTTCTAATGACAACAAAAAATTTGCAGGACCTACTGAGAAAATCAGAATTGGTTTGAATGATGCTTTAGATACGCCAAAAACTTCACCTTTTAAAACAAAAGAAGAAAGAGAAATTCCTGAACAAGGATACGATTTCGGAGGTAAAAACCTTTTCAGATTGGATGATGAAGATCAGGATGCTTCAAGCTTCAAGATGTCATCTGTTGAAAAAAAAATGACTATCGAGGATGAGGAGGTAAAAACTGAAATAAAATTCTCTGATAGAGAGCAAGATACGTTGGAAAGCCCGATTCAGAGCTGGAGAAATGAAGAAGAAGCTCAGGATGAAGCCTATAGTTTATTCTCATTTGATGATGATAATGACGCTAATGATTTAGAGATTCAATCGTTCTCTTTTGATTTTGAAAATAAAAAAGAAGAGCCTAAAAACGATTCTTTCACTTCAAATTTTGCAGAAGAAAAACCGGTTGAATTCAGCTTTACGGTAAATGAGCCAATCAATGAGCCAAAAGTAGATTTCTCTCAGCCAAAAAACGAATTTGAAACTTCTACACAAACTGTAAGTCAGGTTACTGAAGAAGCTGCGCCGAAGATTGAGAATTTTTATCAGGCTAAAGAAGAAATAAAATCGGAAGAGCCAACTTATGAAAACAGAACAGAAGTTGAAGCTCCAAAACAAGCAGAAAGTGAATTCACATTCGTTACAAAACCTGCTGATCAGGAAAGAGTAATGGAAAGAAGAAACAAACTGAAAGAATTCAATTCCCGTTATCAGAATTTCGATAATGTGAACGAGTTTGAATCTGTTCCCGCTTTTAAGAGAAAAAATATTTCAATCGACGGAAGCAATGCATCAGACCAGAATATCAACAGTTACCTGTCTGATAACAACGGCAACATGCAGATCAGAGAAAACAGATTTTTAAATAAAGATGTAGATTAAATTGCAATTGGCAATTGGCTTTATCAAAGTCGAATCAAAAGCTAATAGCCAACTGCTAATAGCCAAAAGTAAAATTATGAGCTTAGAATTAACCATAAACGAAGCAATAAAAACAGCTATGAGAGCTAAAGATAAAGTGGCTTTAGATTCTCTTCGTGCTGTAAAATCTCAGATACAATTACTGAAAACAGAATCATTGGGAGCTGAAGTTTCTCCTGGGCAGGAAATTGCTATTCTTCAGAGAATGGTAAAACAGCGTAAAGATTCTTACGATCAGTTTGCTGCACAGGGAAGAAATGACTTGGCGGAGGTAGAAGAAGCTCAGATGAAAATAATCGAGCAGTTCTTACCAAAACAGCTATCTGCAGAAGAGCTTGAAGCGGAAATGAAACAAATTATCGCTGAAACCGGCGCTGAATCTATGAAAGATTTAGGAAAGGTAATGGGAGTGGCATCAAAAAACTTGGCCGGAAAATCTGACGGAAAAAGTATTTCCGAGATGGCAAAGAAGCTGCTTTCATAGAGTTTCGGGTTTAAAGTTTCGAGTTAAATCTCACAAACATTATCTCGTACCGCGCATCTCGCAACACACTACGGATATTCAACCTTTGCATATCGATTTGATTAAAGAAGCCCGAAACTTTATGTTTCGGGCTTCATTTGTAATATGAATGTTAATGGTTATCTTCTAATAAAATGATGAGTAAAAGTTCCCGACTTATTCTCAATGGTTAAAATATATTTACCGGTATTATACTTACTTACATTGATTTTTTGAGATGTGCTTTCATCTGAATTGATGACATTGATTAATTTCCCGGAAATGTCAAAAATGCTGATTTTGCCTATTTTCACTTTTGATTCGATCATTAAGACATCAGAAACAGGATTCGGATATATTTTGACACTTTCTTTAAGGGTAAGATCCGATGTGCTCAAATTTGTTGTTACCGTAATAGCTGTTGCAGCACTTTGGCAACCGTTGATCGTTTGGGTAACATAATATGTAGTTCCATTTGTTACAGCAGTAGTAGAGGGAAGCTGTGTAGTCATTGCAGCTGAAGAATACCATGTTAGATTTTGTCCTGTTACGGTAAGATCCGCTAATGTTGCTCCGGCAGAAACAGTCTGTGCAGCAACTGCAGTAGGAGGAGTTGTTGCAGCACCTATAGTAACTACAGTTTCTACTTTTCCGCTTGCACAAGTTCCTAAGATTGGTAATACTTTCCAGTTGTAAAAGAAATAATAGACTCCACTGTTTGTGTTGGCGCTATTTATTGTACCTCCGGTAATGGTACCCAAAGTTCCCAAACTATAAGGGAACGGGTTAGTCCCGGAATCTCTTCTCATTGAAGGTGAAGATCTTGCAACCAATTTGTATGAGTTTCCTCCTGTAACAGAAAAACCTACGGGAACGGTAAATTGTAATGGAGTACTTGTTGTGCCTCCTGCAGGTATGGTTACACTTTTTTGAGCAATTTTCACATAATTGGCATCCAAAAGTTCTAAAGCTAAAGTTCCTCCTGCAGAAGCAAATACATCTACCGATTCAATTACAAAACTATTATTTACGGTAAAAGCCAGTCCCCATGGGCTACTTGCTGCAACCACTGCGCTTGAGCTTGTAGCAGGAGTAGTTTTACCACCTGTTACTGGTGCTCCAAGTTCATAATTATAAGCTTCTGCCCAATATGAAGTTGTACCGGTAATCGTAGGAGTGGTATAGGTGTTTCCTAACCATACAGGTGTAGTTGAAGTGGCTGAGTTATACCATTTTACTTCTGTTGCGGTTGTATTTGCGGTAATAGTTGCAGAAGTTTGACCGCAGGTTGAAACCGGTGGAACTGTAAGCTGAGGTGTTGTGCAATTCTGAGATAAACCTATTCCGCAAACAAAGGCAGATAAGATAAGGGTGTAGAGTTTTTTCATTATAAAAGGTTTTAAGATTATTTTCTTTTTTAATAATAAAGCCCGAATAATCTTCGGGCTTTATTTATTTGTAAACCTTTATCAGCATGCCTTTAAAATTCTAAAAACTCGTGAAAAAAATAAACAGCGATAAAAGTGAGGGAATTACATGGCCACTAGATCGTTTTCTAATGATGAAAAATCAAATTAATAAAGTTTTTTCATGGTAAACGTTTTTAGAATCATTTCAAAATTAATAAAAAAAAATTAATATCGGTGAATTAAATTTAAATATTTGATAAAAAATTTACAATATTCTTATATTGTCATTTTAATTCATTTGGTTTACCAAATGGTTTGATAGTTTTTATAAATTGTAAATTCACTGAGAAATATCGTAAATTTGTAAACACTTAAAAAAAATAAGAAATGTATCCAACAGATTTAGTAATGCCTATGAAGGCTGAACTTACAGATAAAGGTTTCGAAGATTTGGCAACTCCAGCTCAGGTAGAAGATGCTTTGAAGCAATCGGGAACTACACTTTTAGTAATCAATTCTGTATGTGGTTGTGCAGCAGGAGCGGCAAGACCGGGAGTTGTTTACTCTTTGACAGGAGATAAAAAACCGGATCACTTAACGACGGTTTTTGCTGGTTACGATAAAGAAGCTGTTGAAACAGCAAGACAACATTTGGCTCCATTTCCTCCGAGCTCACCTTGTGTAGCTCTTTTCAAAGACGGAGAATTGGTTCACATGCTTGAAAGACACCACATTGAAGGAAATCCTGCAGGTGCAATTGCAGCAAATTTACAGGCTGCTTACGACGAATACTGCTAATTAAAGTATTAAAAAATTGATATTAAAACCATTACAAATTTTGTGATGGTTTTTTGTTTTAAATCATTCGCTGAAAATTCAAATATTATTATATTTGTCTTAATGGCAACTAAGGCACTTTTCAATACCGTGGTCAACTGGTTTATCAAACAGAGGATAGACCAGATTCAGAATTTTATGTCTCATCCTGTAGAAACTCAAAATGGGATTCTCTTTTCGCAGTTATTTCATGCAGAAGATACAGAATATGGTAAGAAGTTTGGGTTCAATTCGATCTCGAGTTATCAGGATTTTAAAAATAAAGTTCCGATTGTAACGTATGAAGAATTTGAACCTTATGTTGAAAGAGCAAGACAGGGGCACAAAGATGTAAGCTGGCCCGGTTATATTAAGCATTTTGCCAAATCTTCCGGAACGACCAATGCCAAAAGCAAGTTCATACCTATTTCGGCAGAAAGTCTGGAATACTGCCACATGAAGGCAGGTAAAGATATGGTGTCTATTTATGCGAATAATCACCCCGAAAATCAGCTTTTTACCAATAAAAATTTACGTCTCGGAGGCAGTTCCGAGCTTTATGCGGACTTCAACACAAAATTTGGAGATCTCTCGGCTATTTTAATTGATAACCTTCCTTTTTGGGTTGAAATTACCACTACCCCGAGTAAAAAAGTTTCTTTGATGGGTGAATGGGAAAGTAAGCTGAAAGCCATCGTTTCTGAGGTGAAAAATGAAGATGTCGGAAGTATTTTAGGGGTTCCTAGCTGGATGATGGTTCTTTTGCAAAGGGTTTTAAAAGAGACCGATGTAAAAAGTGTTTCAGAGCTTTGGCCAAACTTGGAAGTGTTCTTCCACGGCGGAATTAGCTTTAAACCTTACAGAGAACAATACAAGCCTATTATAGGAAAAGATATCAATTATTACGAAATTTATAATGCTTCGGAAGGCTTTTTCGGGATTCAGGATCGTTCTAATAGTGATGAAATGCTTCTGATGCTTGATTACGGAATTTTTTATGAATTTATTCCAATGGATCAGTTTCATCATTCAAATCCCAAAGTTGTAAGTTTAGAAAACGTTGAAGTTGGAAAGAACTATGCAATGGTCATTACGACCAATGGTGGTCTTTGGCGATATTTGATCGGTGATACAGTTGTTTTCACTTCAATTGACCCTTTCAGAATTAAAATTACGGGTCGTACGAAACACTATATCAATGCTTTTGGCGAAGAACTGATGATTACAAATGTAGAATCGGCATTGGCAAAAGCTTGTCAGGAAACCAATTCTTCAGTGAAAGATTTTACGGGCGCACCAATTTTCATGAAAGAAAACGAGAGTGGTGCACACGAATGGATTTTTGAGTTCAGTGAGGAGCCGGAGAATTTAGAGTATTTTACCGATATCTTTGATCGTCACTTGAAAACCATTAATTCTGACTATGAAGCCAAGAGATACAATAATATAACCCTGAAAAAACCGGTCGTGCATATTGCAAAGCCTAATCTTTTCTATTGCTGGCTCGAATCTAAAGGTAAATTGGGCGGACAAAACAAAGTCCCTCGACTGAGCAACGACAGAGAATACATTGATCCTTTGCTTGAACTTAATAAAGCATAAAAAAGAGGCTGTCTCAAAAGGGCAGTCTTTTTTCGTGTTGAGTTGAAAAAAAAATCTTTTTTCAGGTTTTATTTTTTGAAAAATATAATTTTTTGAAAAACTCGAAGAATAAAATTGAAAAATCCAAT
>NZ_MAUH01000027.1:0-32303 GCF_001693475.1 Chryseobacterium sp. CBo1 | reverse complement strand
CCGAAATAAATAAAATGAGCTCAGACAAGTATACAATCGGAGCTAGGGTCGCAGTTATTCAAATAAAATATAGAAAAATCCGAAATGATAAAAATTATGTAAATAATTTAAATTAAAAAATAACTTTTAAGTAAAACTAAACCAAAACCCCATTTTTAGAAGTAATAGCATCCGGTAAATCGGTTTCTCCTGCCATTTGAAGAAGGTCAATTTCAATAGCCCGACAGATAGAAAGCATAGGAATATCAAACATCAAACCTTCAAAAGGATTTTCAGAATAATCTCCCACCAATTCCATAATAATATAAATCCAGCCAATGGTGATACAAAACGGAATGGATGCCCAGATTCCCCAATCTCCCAATTTGGCAAATTCACTTACCAAACCTAATGGAAGCAACATAATAAAAATTATATTAAACACAAAAGCGGTACTCGCAAACTGTCTCGGTAAAGGGAATTTTTTAATTCTTTCGGCTTGTCCCTGCAAAGTATAAAATTCATTCAAACAATCCTGTAACTGTATCTGATTGAATTCTGAAATCGCATTCATGTTTTTCAGCTCGTTCACATCTTTCGATTGTTGCGCAATGAGATACGTGGCAAAATTTTTATATTGAGATTGTAATTCTACTTCTTCTTCACTCAGATATTTATTAAGAAAAATCGGAGTTCTTCCATAATCGGGAAATCCTGCTTTAATTAATCTGTTACGCTTGTGGTCAATATTCTTAAAATGTTCTTCCTCTACTTTAATGTGTTCCCATTCTGCCGGAATCAAAAGCTGGTCACGAAACTGGTATAACCATGCAATATGACGGAAAACGATCTTTTTTCTTCGGTCCTCAAGATCAAATTTCCCAATATCTTCATTCGCAGTATCGAAAGAATACACCATCGAGCCCAACATTCGGCTGGAATTAACGATTCCGCCCCAGATTTTTCTTGCTTCCCATAATCTGTCATATGCCTGATTATTTTTAAAACCCACCAAAAAGGCCTCAGCTGTACCAATCAGCGCCACCGGAACCCAAGGAATAATCATCCAGTCCCAATGGAAATAATGAAAAAGAATTGCGATCAAAGTACACCAAATGGAAATCAGAATAAGATGAAATCCCGATAAGTTGAGAACCTGTTTATAATTGACGTATTTTGTGGTAATCATTTAGAGCAAAAAATTTATTCAATCCAAGTTAGCAAAAAGTGTACAAAAAAACCTCTAAAAAATTTTAGAGGTTTAAAATTATTTTTGTCTGAATTAATATTTCAGCATTTCTTCGATTTTTGTAGCTAACTTTTCTGCATTTGGAAGCATTTCTTTTTCTAAAACCAAGTTGATCGGAACTGCAGGAGTATCCAAAGATCCCATCGTTTCCACCGGAGCATCAAGATGTTTGAAACAGTTCTTTGAAATTCTGTGTGCAAATGCTTCTGCAAATGAATTGTTTAATTGTTCTTCCGTAAGAACGATACATTTTCCGTGAGCTTTTACTCTTTCGAAAACCAATTCTTCATCAAGAGGAATCAGAGTTCTCAAGTCAATCACTTCAACTCTTCCATTAAAGTTTTTCGAAGCTTCTTTTGCCCAATAAACGCCCATTCCATAAGTTACTACCAATAAAGTTCTTCCTTTTTCGGTTTCATTTTTATCAGCTTCAATGATTACTTTTCCTTTTCCGAAAGGTAAAATATAATCTTCTGCCGGTTCTATCGTTTTAGCGTCTTCAGTTCCCGGAACCTTGCTCCAATACAAACCTTTATGCTCCAACATCACAACAGGATTCGGGTCATAATAAGCTGCTTTTAATAAACCTTTAAAGTCAGCTGCATTACTTGGATAAGCGATTTTAATTCCTTTAATATTCGCTAAAATACTTTCAACGCTTCCGCTGTGATAAGGGCCGCCACCTCCGTAAGCTCCAATCGGAACACGGATGATATTGCTTACAGGGAATTTACCCTGACTTAAATAGCTGGATTTTGAGATCTCAGTAATCAACTGATTGATTCCCGGATAAATATAATCTGCAAACTGTACTTCAACAATCGGTTTTAAACCAACTGCACTCATACCCGTTGTAGAACCAATAATATAAGCTTCCTGAATAGCTGTATTGAAAACTCTTTTACTCCCGAATTTTTTTCCTAAAGTCACGGTCTCACGGAAAACTCCACCAATTCTTTCTCCAACATCCTGTCCGTACAACAAAGCTTCCGGATGCTTCCACATCAATTCCTGAATCGCATGAATCGCAGCGTCTACCATTACAATTTTTTCTCCACCTTCTGGTTCACGAGTTCCCACCTCTTCCGTAATCGGAGTTGGTGCGAAAACATGATTCATTACCGTCTCAGGTTTTGGATCTTCAGCTTTTTGAGCCCTTTCGAAAGCTTCTTCAGCTTCAAGACGAGCTTTTTTGGTGATTTGTTTTAATAGTTCTTCATCAACACCCGCATCAAGCAATTGATTTCTAAGGATTTCTCCCGGATCTTTGGCTCTGTGTTTTGTTAAATCTTCTTCATCTCTATAGAATTCTCTTCTTACTCCTGAAGTGTGATGACCAATCAAAACAGTTTTTGCACAAACAACGATAGGTTTTCTTTCAGTACGTACGAAATCCACTGCTTTTTTCATCGCTTCAAAACTTTCAACGAAATCTGTTCCGTCGACTCTCATTCTGCTTAAACCAGTGAATCCTGAAACAAAATCATAAGCGTCGCATGTTCTCGCTTCTTCTTTCGTTACAGAAATTCCCCATTCGTTATCCTGAACTAAGAAAATAATCGGAAGTTGGTGTAATGCTGAAAACTGAAGTGCTTCACTCACTTCACCTTCCGTCACAGAATTGTCTCCAAGGCTGCAAACCACAACCGGATTGTTTTCAAATTGCTGTAAATTGAAATCCTGAATATATTTTATCCCTTGCGCAACTCCCGCAGTTGGAATTGTCTGCATTCCTGTTGCCGAACTTTGGTGAATAATTTTTGGTTTGTCTTCATCTCTGCTCGAAGGGTGAGAGTAGTAAGATCTGCCTCCAGAAAAAGGATCATCAGCTTTTGCCAATAACTGCAGCATCAATTGGTAAGGTTCGAAACCAATTCCCAACAAAATACTTTCGTCTCTGTAATATGGAGAAACCCAGTCTTCTTTTTTTAGCTGATAAGCGGTTGCCAACTGAATCGCTTCATGACCTCTTGATGTACTATGAACATATTTACAAACATTTCTGTTTTCTTCGTAAATATCTGCCATCGCTTTGGCAAGCATCATGTGGTTATAAGCCTTTAATAATATATCCTGAGAAACTTTTTCGTGAAGTGTATTTTCCATAGAAAGCAAATATACATAAAAATAGAAATCCGAACAATTGTTAGTTATTGTGTTTATCTTATTGGTTTTTAATATTTTGTTTTAAATATTAAAGTTTTAGGCTGGATTAATAATTACCAAAATGCTGTTGAGAAACGGATAATATTTTAGCCAAAACAAATTCCAAAACACAAAAAATTACCCTAACTTTACATTCTATTTTTTCAAATAAAAACGGCGAATAATTTAGATGTATTTAGTTTTTGACACAGAAACCACAGGTTTACCAAAGAATTTCAACGCACCGCTTTCAGATTCAGACAACTGGCCTAGAATGGTACAGATTGCGTGGCAGTTGCATGATGATGACGGAACTTTACTTGAAAATCAGGATTATATTATAAAACCTGAAGGGTACGATATTCCCTTCAACGCTGCAAGAATTCATGGGATTACTACCAAAATTGCCAATGAGGAAGGTCGTGATCTTGAAGAAATTTTGAATGAATTTTCCAAAGTTTTAGAAAGAGTAAGAGTTGTTTCCGGTCACAATGTTGAATTCGATTACAACATCGTGGGAGCCGAATTTTTTAGAAAAAATATAAAGGATAACCTTCAGGAAAAGCCAAAAGCCGATACCATGATTTTGGGAACCGATTTTTGTCAGCTTGGAGGCGGTCGTGGAGGAAGGTTCAAACCTCCAAAATTGGAGGAGCTTTACGAAAAATTATACGGTCATAAGTTTGATGAAGCGCACAACGCAGCAGCTGACGTAAATGCAACAGCTCAGGTTTTCTTCGAGATGATGCGTATCGGAATAATTCCTGCTGAAGTTTTAAAAACTTCGGAAGACCAGTTAGCGTATTTCAAAACGCTGTATCCGGATCCGATCAAGCCTTTCAATATTATTATCAGAAGACAGGTTGCTGACTTTAATAATAAGAAAAAACAACAGGATTTCGGGAGTGTCGATGAGATTGATTTAGGTAAATATTTCAATTTCAACAATCACAGTGTTTTTTCTACGTTGATGGCTACTTCAAGCATTAATGATCTGATTAAAAAAGCTTCAGATGACAATTTCCCTGCCGTCGGAATGGTGGATTTGGGAAATATGATGGGTGCCTTTAAATTTGTTTCAGCAGTTGAAGGAGCGAATAGTGACCGCGCCAAAAAACATAAAGAATATTTAATCAAAAAACAGGAAGCGGAAGAAAATGGAATAGAATTCAATGAAGAAGAACCTGTTTCAGAACCTTTAATTCCTGTAGTTGGGTGTGAATTTTATATTTCAGACCGTTACGAACAGAAGCAGTTTACCAAAGACGATCCCGATAGAAGAACGCAGGTTGTTTTATTGGCAAAGGATTTTAATGGATATAAAAATTTGGCAAAACTTTCAAGTATTGGTTTTCTTAAAGGATTTTATTTTGGAGTTCCGAGGATCAGTCGTGAAGTAATTGCTGAATATAAAGAAGGGCTTATCGCTTTAACTTCAGGAATTCTTGGAGATATTCCTGATGCTATTTTGAATACAGGTGAACAAAAAGGGGAAGAGCTTTTCAAATGGTGGAAAGATACTTTCGAGGATGATTTTTATGTTCAGATCCAGAATCACAAACTACCTGAAGAGGAGCATTTGAACGATGTCCTTTTACATTTTGCCGATAAATATAATGTTAAAATCTTAGCACAGAACGAAACTTTTTATTCCAACAAAGACGATTCCAATATTCAGGATATTGTAAGCTGTATCAAAGACGGTGAAAAACTGACAACTCCTGTCGGAAAAGGTTTCGGAAAAAGAAGAGGTCTGGCTACCGGAGAATACTATATCAAAAATTCAGATGAAATAAAAGAAGCATTTTTGGCTTATCCTGATGCTTTTGATGCGTATGAAGAATTTACGGCAAAATTTAAGCCTTATACTTTAAAAAGAGACGTTCTCCTTCCAAAATTCGATATTCCGGAACGGTTTATTCATGCAGAAGATGAAATTGATGGTGGGAAACGAGGGGAAATGGCTTACTTGACGCATTTAACTTATGAAGGAGCTAAAAAAAGATATGAAATAATTACTGATGAAATTAAAGAACGTCTGGATTTTGAACTTGAAGTAGTTGCAAATACAGGTTACCCCGGTTACTTTTTGATTGTACAGGATTTCTGTAATGAGGCAAGAAAAATGGGAGTTTGGGTTGGCCCAGGTCGTGGTTCTGCTGCAGGTTCTGCAGTTGCATATTGTACCGGAATTACCAATGTTGATCCTATTAAATATGACCTCCTTTTTGAGCGTTTCCTGAATCCTGAAAGGATTTCTATGCCCGATATTGATATCGATTTTGATGATGAAGGACGAGATAAAATCATCAAATGGGTAGTTGAAAAATACGGTAAAAATCAGGTGGCGCAGATCATTACGTATTCCGTTTTGGGTGGAAAATCTGCCATCAAAGACGCGGGAAGAGTTTTGGATGTTCCGATTCCTGATACCAATAATATTGCGAAACTGATTCCTCCAAGTCCGGGGATGAATATTGCAAAAGCTTTATCTAAATATGATAAATTAAAGCCTGAAGAACAGCAACTCGTCGATGAGATGAAATATGTTCTGAACACACCAGATGATGCACGTCACGATGTTTTGGCGAGTGCGAAAAAAATGGAAGGCTGTATCCGAAATACAGGAATTCATGCTTGTGGTGTGATCATTACGCCGGAAGATGTAAGTAATCTTGTTCCGGTAACTATTGCTGCGAAAGATGCCGATATTTTGGTGTCTCAATTTGATAATTCCGTAGCGGAAAGTGCAGGTCTTTTAAAGATGGATTTCCTTGGTCTTAGGACTTTAACGATCATTAAAGATGCTTTAAAATTAGTAAAAGAAAGACATGGAATTGATATTAATCCTGATGAAATAGGTCTTGAAGATACCAAAACCTATCAGTTATTTAAAGAAGGAAGAACGATTGGGATTTTTCAGTACGAAAGTCCGGGAATGCAGAAGTACATGAGGGAACTTAAGCCTACAGTTTTTGCAGATTTGATTGCGATGAATGCTCTTTACCGACCGGGTCCGATTAAGTATATTCCAAACTTTATTAATAGAAAACACGGAATCGAGGAAATTGTCTACGATTTGCCGGAAACTGAAGAATATTTAAAGGAAACCTACGGAATTACGGTTTATCAGGAGCAGGTAATGTTGCTGTCTCAGAAATTGGCCAACTTTACCAAGGGTGAAGCCGATACTTTGAGAAAAGCGATGGGTAAAAAGCAGATTGAAGTTCTTAATAAAATGTACCCTAAATTTATCGAAGGCGGGAGAAAAAATAATCTTGATGAAGGTCCTTTAGAAAAAATCTGGAACGACTGGAAAGCCTTTGCGGAGTACGCTTTCAACAAATCTCACTCAACCTGCTATGCTTTAATTGCTTATCAGACAGCCTATTTAAAGGCTAATTATCCTGCTGAATACATGGCGAGTGTGATGAGTAATAACATTAACAATACCGATTCTATCACGATGTTTATGGAAGATTGTAAAAGTATGGGTGTTGATGTCTTGGGACCTGATGTTAATGAATCTCAATATAAATTTTCGGTAAACGAAAAAGGCCAAATCCGTTTCGGCTTGGGTGCGATTAAAGGTATTGGTGAAGGACCAAGTGAGGCGATTACCCGTGAAAGACAAAACGGAAGATTTAAAAATATTTATGATTTCTTTGAAAGGATTCTGCCTTCACAGATGAATAAAAGAGTTGCGGAAAGTTTGGTTGTTGCAGGAGCTTTCGATGAGTTGGATTCTTTCCATAGAGGTCAGTATTTTGATATTGATATGGCGGGAAGAACAAATCTCGAAAGATTAATCCGATACGGACAAAGCTTTCAGGAAAGTAAAAATGAGATGGAGAATTCTCTTTTCGCAGACTTTGCTGAGGAAGTTCAGATTGAACAGCCGAAATTGGCACCATGTCCGGAATGGCCAAATATGCATAAATTAAATAAAGAAAAAGAAACCATCGGATTTTACCTTTCTGCACATCCTTTGGACGAATTCAAATATCAGTTTCAATTTATGCAGGGAAGTCTTTCTAAAAAATCTGTTTTAGAAAAAGATGAAGAAGCAAAAATTGTTATCGATGAAACTCCTATTCTGGAAAAAGACTCTGTGGATGAAGTGGCAGATTTAATAGAAATTGTTGCTGATGATATTGTAGCGGGAGAAGAAGAGGAAATTATCGAAGAAGTTATAAAAAAAGCAGAACCAAAAGGTGTTTTCGGGTTTCTAAATCTTGATGAGGTGGATGCTTATAAAGAACTGGCTTTTGCCAATAAGCAGGAAGAACTTTTTGAAGAAAAGAAAAAAGACTGGAAGACTTTACAAAAGGAAAGAGAAAACGGCGGGGGCGGAAAAGAGTATACTGTTGCGGGCTTAATCACAGAATATGTCGTAAAAGATGGTTTTCGTAGTGGTGAAAAGGTGGCTTTTCTGACATTGGAGGATTACTCGGGATCATATTCTTTCAGATTAGGAGACAGGGATTATATGAAACTGAAAGAAAAGCTGGAAGTTCAGCGTTTTGTTATTTTAAAAATAAAATTTGCTCAGGTAAAAGACGGAAGGGTTTTTGTGAATGTTATTGATGTCATTGAATTACAGGAAGCTTTCGAACGATTTGCAAAAAGTATTTCTCTGGTGATGGATGTGATGGATTTCCGACCGGAAGATCTGAGTTTCTTCAGATCTGTTTTGGAGAGGAATCAAGGTGACCAAAAGCTGAAGTTTTATATAAAAAATGTTGATGAAGATTTAAATACGGAACATCTGGAAGTTCAATCGATGAAACATTCGGTTAATCTGAACGGTGATTTGATAAAACAGATTCAACTGTTGAATAAATATGAGTTTTATTTGAATTAATATTCGATATTTATAATTTAAAAACAATCGCAACCTTATTTTTTGGGTTGCGATTGTTTTTATAGAGCCTGATTTATTTACTGAAAAAAATGAAAATTCTTATTTGTTGTAGAGGTAGGTTTTGGGACTTAAAGTCTTGATATTGCATTATTTCCAATAAATTACAATTGTCATTTTAAAAAAATAATTAAATGTTTGTTTAATGATTTTGTAATCATTTTTGATAGATATTAATATATTTTTAAAATATTAACATTTTTTTTGAATTTGAATGTTAATATTTATTAATTTAGCCCTCTAATTTAACTTAACTGAGTATGAAAAGATTTTTACTAACGTGTATGGTAGCTCTCGGATTGGGAGCAAATGCACAGATTACAGTGGGAAGCGGGAATACCACCACAAATGTTGTACCATGGAGTGCAAATTTTGGCTATTCTTATCATCAAATGATTTATCCACAAACATCTATTACAATTGGTGGTACGATATCATCATTAACATTTACGAGTGCAGGTACTATCCCTACGACCTCCACCGGCGCAACTCCCAATACACCACAGGCTGCCAATAGTAACTTTAAAGTATATATAGGGCATACAACAAAAGCGGCTTTTGGTTCAGCTACAGACTGGGAGCCACTTTCTAACCTTACTTTGGTTTATGATGGAACATTAACAATGCCAACAACTAGCGGACAACAGCTAACAATACCACTAACGACACCTTTTGTATATAATAATACTGATAATTTAGTGGTTGCGATTCACGAATATTCTCCAGGGTATGCTAATTATAATTGGCTCGGAAATACCGGACAGACAAATATGAATTTGTATCTCAGAAGTGATACAGCTAATCCTGATCCTATTTCTCCAGCTTCTGGTACAAGAGCTTCAACGACAGCCAAAGTAGTTCTTGGAGGATTAGTTGCTACAACTCCTCCGTCTTGTTCTGTTGTTACTGCTCCTGCTAATGCTGCAACTGATATTTCTATAACGCCTACAATATCTTGGTCGCAAAGCCCATTAGCTACCAGTTATGAAATTGCTATTGGAACAACTCCCGGTAGCGCAAATATAATGCCGCTTACGGATGTTGGTAATGTACTTACTTATACAGTTCCTGCTGCAAATGCTTTGGCTTATAACACATCATATTATGTAACGGTATATCCTAAAAATATTATTGGTTCGGCAACTGCTTGTAATCCAAGTACATTTAAAACTTTAGTAATTCCGTGTCCGTCAGTAACTGCTCCAAGCAGTTCAGCTACTGGTGTGTCTTTAACTCCTGCTTTTACTTGGTCTTCCGTTACCGGAGCTACAGGATATAAATTATCGATTGGTACTACCGCTGGAGGTACTGATATTTTAAATAACTATGATGCTGGGAATGTATTAAACTATACTTATAACCAAACACCGGCGTTAAATTATAATATTAAATATTATTACACAGTAAATTCTTACAGTGCTACATCTAGTTCCACTGGTTGTAGTGAAAGAAATTTTACAACGAAAACATTATGTCCGACCGTAACTGCACCAGCATCTGGAGCAACCGGAGTATCTGTAACACCTACATTCACTTGGTCTACAAATACAGATGCAACAGGATATAGAATTTCTATCGGAACTACTACAGGTGGTACAGATATTTTGAATAATGTAGATGTAGGAAATGTATTAACTTATACATTAAGTACAGCTTTAAATTATGGTATTAAATACTATTATACTATTAATGCTTATAATGCTACTGCGACTTCAGCAGGTTGTTCAGAAAGAAGTTTTACAACGCTTACTTTATGTCCTACAGTAAGTGCGCCTGCTTCTAATGCGGTAGGTGTATCTTTAACTCCTACATTTACTTGGGCTGCAGTGAATAATGTTACGGGGTATAGAATTTCTATAGGAACAACATCAGGAGGAACTGATGTTTTGAATTCATTTGATGTTGGAAATGTACTTACTTATACACTTCCTACACCATTAAACAATTCTACTCAATATTATTACACAATTGTAGGTTACATCGGAACTCAAGCTTCTTCTGGATGCTCTGAAAGAACTTTTGCTACAATTTGTTCTTCAACAAATGTACCATATACTTTAGACTTTGAAAATGTAACTACTCCTTCTTTACCACTTTGTACTTCTGCTTTAAATGCGGGCTCAGGAAATACTTGGAAGACAGCAACTGCTCCTACAGGTTTAGGATTTAATACTGGAAAAGTTCTGAATTATTCATATAATACCAGCAATGCTGCAAACACATGGTTTTTTACTCAGGGTATTAATCTAACAGCTGGAGTTAGTTATAGAATTAAATATAAATATGCTAATTCTGCAGGAACAAGTCAGTATTTGGAAAAATTAAAGGTAGCTTACGGAAATGCTGCAACTGTAGCGGGAATGACTAACGTACTTGCAACTTATGAAACTACTACGGGTGCTCCAGCACTTCCTACTGGAACAACAATTAATTCAGCTAATCCAACAGATGGTTTCTATACGCTTGGTAATGCCACAACTGGCTTTGTAGATTTTACACCAGCTTCTACAGGAGTATATTACTTTGGTTTCCAAGCATATTCTATTAAAAATATGAATCAGATATATGTGGATGATATTAACATCGATGTTACTCCTACTTGTTTTGAGCCTACCAATGTAACTGTAGCTTCAATTACAACTTCAGGTGCAAATGTATCATGGACTGCTCCTTCTCTTGTTCCTAATAATGGTTACGAAGTCTATTATAGCACTTCAAACGTAGCACCTAATGCCTCAACTGTACTTAATTCTAGTAATTCTGCAGTTTCATCTTCTACTTCAGCTCCTTTAGCAGGTTTGGCTTCTGCAACAAATTACTATGTATGGGTGAGATCAGTTTGTGGGGCAAATGATAAGAGCTTATGGTCAACTTCTGCTACATTCAAAACTTTGTGCGGAACATTTAACGCACCATTTACTGAAAATTTTAATTCAGGAAGCCTTGCTAATTGCTGGTCAACATATAGTACAAATAATACAAGTTATGCTCTTTGGCAATTTGGTAGCTCTGCACAGGATTACGGTACTACTTATAGTGCTACTGGTCAAAATAATACTGCTGGTCAATTCGCTTACGTAGATGCGTCTGATCCTTACACAGGTGTTCATGATGTTACTTTGGTATCACCATCAGTAAACCTGGCTGGACTTTCTAGTCCAACATTGGAATTCAGATGGTTTAAAAACCATGGCTCTTCAGCTAATCCAACTACTCAGCCTGCTTACGATAACAATAAATTGACAGTGGAGGTGAAGGATGTTGCTACATCTACTTGGGAAGCTGTATTTACAAGTACTTCTAATGCTGCAACATGGAGAACACAGACAATTGCGTTACCAGCTTCGTACGTTGGTAAAACTATACAGGTTAGGTTTATTGTTGATAAAGATGTTGCAGGAAATGGCTATTTCTATGATAATGTATTACTTGATGATATCAGTTTAAAAGAAGGCTCAAATTTAGCGACAGGTGAAATTAAAATTGACAAAAACAACATCAAAGCGTATCCAAACCCATTTGCTGATGTCTTGAGTATTTCAGATATTTCAAATGTGAAATCTATCTCTGTGGTAGATATCTCTGGTAAATTGGTTAAAACGTTTGATAAGCCAGAATCTACACTTCATTTAAGAGAATTAAATTCAGGAATGTATTTAGTTATCCTTAATATGAAAGATGGTTCTAAACAAGCTATAAAAGCAATTAAAAAATAGTATATTATTATATTATTACTTTTAGAGATCGATTTATATCGATCTCTTTTTTTTATTAATGAATTATTAAAATATTTACTATTTTAAAAGTATTTTATTTAATTTAGTAATAACAAATAATTTATATTGATAATGAAAAAAAATCTACTTGTCGGAGCTGCTGCTCTGTTTTCATCATTTTTGTATTCTCAAACTTATTGCACACCTAGTTTTGCTTCAGGTTGCACTTATGGAGATCAGATTGATAGTTTCCAAATCCCAAGTGTTGCATTCAGTCATACGGATACAGTATGCTCTACAGGAGCGTATGGAGATTTTACATCACAGTCTATTAACTTGAATGCTGGAGTCAATTATCCTTTTCAGGTTACCCATGGGTTTGGAGATCAAATCGTTAAAATCTGGATCGATTTTGATAATAACGGAACATTTACGGATGCAGCTCCGGAACTTGTTGCAACAGCTTCAAGTATTTTACAGGGTAATGATAATATTACTTATGGTAACCTTTCGATTCCGGCGACAGTAACACCTGGAACATATAGAATGCGTGTAGGCGACCGATATAGTACAGATCCAATACCTTGTAATACAGACGGATATGGAGAAGCGCATGATTACACCGTTGTTGTGGGAGCGGCTCCTAGTTGCATTGCTCCTACGGCTCCTACAGTTTCAGCAATAACGGCCAGTGGTGCCACACTTTCGTGGACAGCTTCTTCAAGTGCTGTAGGGGTAGGTTACGAGTATTACGTTTCGACCTCTCAAACAGCACCTACAAATACGACGCAGGCAACAGGATCAGTAACAGGATCTGCGGTTCTCACAACCCCACTGTCTAATTTAGCGCCTGTAACAAATTATTATGTATGGGTAAGATCTGTCTGTACTGCTACTACAAAAAGCAGCTGGTCTGTTCCAACGACATTTAAAACATTGTGTGCTATAGAAGTACCAAACTACACTTTTGATTTTACTGGTGGTGTAACTGAGTGCTGGCAACGTGCAGATGCAGGAACGCCTGCTGGAACACCGTCAGGAAGTGATTCGAACTGGTATGAAGATGGATTCTTAAATAACGGATATGAAGGTGCCATGAAAGTTAACCTTTACTCAAATGCATGGGTAGGTAGATTTGATTCATGGCTGATAACTCCTGCCTTTAACCTTTCGGGAGGAGCGTATCAGGTGAAGTTTGATTATGGTTTAACTCAGTATAATAGCACAGATCCAAGTTCTTTGGGATCTGATGATCTTGTTCAGTTTGTGATCTCTCAAGACGGTGGTACAACGTGGAACGTACTACAAACTTGGGATGCGTCAAGCGCAGTGTCAAATACTTCAACACAATATTCGTTTAGTTTGGCCAATTATCCTGGCGCCAACACGAAATTTGCTTTCTATGCAACCAATGGGGATGTTGTAGATCAGAACGATACAGAATTTTTCATTGATAATTTTACGGTTGAAAATACAACACTGTCAACAAGCGAAACAAATAAAATAAAAGATAAAATCCAGGCATATCCTAATCCTTTTGCTGACGTTTTAAACATTACGGATATATCGGGCGTACAGACAATTTCTGTAGTGGATGTTTCTGGTAAAATTATTAAGTCGTTTAATAAACCGGAAACAAGGATTTATTTGGCAGGTTTGCCATCAGGGATGTATATGATTGTCTTACAGATGAAAGATGGTTCTAAGCAAACTATTAAAGCAATTAAAAAATAATTTATTTTTAAAATCCTTTTTCGAAGAGGCTGGTCAATAGATCAGTCTCTTTTTTATTTAGCTTAAAATAAAAAGCTTTCCGTTAATACAGAAAGCTCTAATTTTTATTAGAAGTACCATTATTCATTTGGCTTCACAGGTTGTACTTCTCCGGTCGGCATCGTTTGAAATAACTCAGGTAAAACCATTTGCAGGATAAAATAAACAACTACGGTAAGTACAATTAAAGAGAATAGAATGATAATAGCTTTATTAGGCGTATTTTTCTTTTGTGGTTCCATGATTTTGTCGATTTAGATTAATAGATCAATTTGTATAAAATCTACTAAGCCAATTTCTTGCCACACTGTTTGCAGTAGCGCGCATCATCGTCAATATCTTCATTTCCGCAACGTTCACAGATAAGCTCCAGATTCTGTCTTTTATTTCTCATTTCGGCAGTTACGATTCCGGTAGGAACAGCAATAATTGAATAACCGGCAAGCATCAAAATAACAGCAAAAAATTTCCCCATCGGAGTTATGGGTGAAACATCTCCGTATCCAACTGTTGTTACCGTCACTACAGCCCAATAAATAGATTGTGGAATCGTTTCAAAACCAGGTCTTCCGCCTTCCACCATAAACATTAATGAACCAACAATAACTGAGAAAATAATAAGAAATAATAGAAAGATATAAATTTTTCTTGAACTGTTTTTCAAAGCTCTCACAATCACAGTTCCGTCGTTCATGAAATCCAAAAGATTGAAAACCCTGAAAACTCTCAGCATTCTCAACATTCTGAAAATTAAAAAATATTTGGTTACCGGGAAAAAGAAGCTCAGATAAAAAGGAATTAATGCTAGAAAATCAATAATCCCGAAGAAACTGAAGATGTAATGTTTTTTGTTTTTTACAACTGCAATTCTCGACCAGTATTCTGCGGTGAAAAATATCGAAATAACCCATTCAGAAATGATAAAATACGTGTGAAACTTCTTATCGAGTTTGGGCACACTTTCCATCATAATAATAAAAGTGCTCACCAATATGAGTGATAGAAGGATGACGTCGAAAAGTTTTCCGAGTTTCGTATCAGAGCGGTAGATGATTCGGTACAAAAACCTTTTCCAGAGCTTATCTTCCGGAACAAGATTGTGTTCTCTTTCCATGAGTGTTTTTGTTTTGAATAAAATTATAATTAATTTCGTAACAAACTTACAGAATAAAATGACAATAAAAGAAGTAATTTCTATCCTAGAAAGTCAGATTGCCATTCCTCAGGCGGAAGATTTCGATAATGTCGGACTTTTATGCGGAGTTCCCGATCGTAATGTGAGTGGAGTTTTGTTTTGTCATGATGCCTTGGAAAATGTTATTGATGAGGCGGTTACCAGAAACTGCAACTTGGTTGTTTGTTTTCACCCGATTATTTTTTCAGGATTAAAATCAGTCACAGGAAAAAACTATGTTGAAAGAGCTGTTTTAAAAGCTATTGAAAATAAAATTGCGATTTATGCCATTCACACCGCTTTCGATAATGATTATTTTGGAGTAAATGCAGGAATCTGTCATCAGTTAGGTCTTAAAAACTTAAAAATACTTCAGCCTAAAAAAAATAATTTAAAGCAACTTACGGTATATGTTCCGAATGAACATTCTGAACAGTTAAAAGAAGCTCTTTTTTCAGCCGGAGCAGGAAATATCGGTTTTTATGACGAATGCAGCTTTAAGATTAACGGAAACGGAACTTTCAGACCGATTGAAGGCTCAAATCCTTTCTCAGGTCAACAAAATGTAAGAGAAAATGCTGATGAAAGCATGATTTCTGTAATTTTTGAAGCGTATAAACAGAATCAGATCATTGCTGCGATGAAAAAAGCGCATCCTTATGAGGAAGTAGCACATCAGATTTATTCTTTAGACAATGAAAATCAATATTCAGGTTTGGGAATGTATGGCGAATTTGATGTAGAAATGGATGAAAAAGATTTTCTGAAATTTATTAAAGATAAATTTAATGTTGAGGTGATTAAACATTCAGATTTTACAGATAAAAAAATCAAAAGAGTAGGGGTTTTGGGTGGTTCCGGAGCAAGCGGAATTAAATCTGCTCTGGCTAAAAAATGTGACGCATATATCACCGGAGATCTTAAATATCATGATTATTTCCTGGCAGAATCTAAAATGCTGATTTGTGATGTAGGGCATTATGAATCAGAACAATGGGTTGCTCAACAATTATTTGAAATTTTGTCGCAAAAAATTAGTACATTTGCAATCTTAAAATCTAGTGAAAAAACAAACCCCGTAAATTATTTCCTTTAGATATGGCGAATATAACCGATATTTCAGTTGAAGAAAAATTAAGAGCTTTATATGATTTACAGATCATAGATTCAAGACTAGACGAGATCCGTAATACAAGAGGAGAATTGCCAATCGAAGTTGAAGATCTTGAAATCGAGATAGAAGGTCTTGAAACAAGAGCTGAAAAATTTCATGCAGATATTAAAGAGCAAAATGATCAGATCAACACCAAAAATGAAGTGATCAACCACGCAAAAACTCTTATCGAGAAATACAAATCTCAGCAGGATAATGTAAGAAACAATAAAGAGTTTGAAGCTTTAGGAAAAGAAATGGAATATCAGGAGCTTGAAATTCAGCTTTCTGAAAAAAGAATCAAAGAATTTGGTGCTAAAATCGCTCACAAAGAAGAAACTTTAGCAGAACTTAATAATAAAATCAACGATCTTAAGAATCACCTTAAATTCAAAAAAGAAGAATTAGAGGGTCTGATCGCTGAAACTCAGAAAGAAGAAGAATATCTTATCGAAAAATCTAAAGAATTCGCTTCTAAAATCGATGAAAGATTATTGGCTTCTTACAACAGAATCAGAACAAGTTCTTCTACAGGTTTAGCGGTTGTAGGTCTTGAAAGAGGTGCTCCGAAAGGATCGTTCTTCACAATTCCGCCACAAAAGCAAATGGAAATCGCTCAGAGAAAGAAAATCATTATTGATGAGCATTCAGGGAAAATCCTTGTTGACGACGAGTTGGTAATGGAAGAAAACGAAAAAATGAAATCTGTAATTAAGTTTTAATTATTTATTTCTAAAAATATAATAGCTGTCCCAAATTTTTGAGACAGTTTTTTTGTTTTTAAAACACGAATTGCACAAATGTTTTCACTAATAACACTAATTTTATTAGTGTTTAAATCAAAAAAAACCGCCTCAAAAGAAGCGGTTCATATTATTCATGATGTTCATACATCTTATTATACAAATCAGTAAATTTCTCTTTAATTGCTTTTCTTTTCAACTTTAAAGTTGGTGTCAAAAGTCCGGATTCAATTGCCCAAACTTCAGGTGTCAGTTCAATTTTTTTGATTTTTTCCCAGTTACCTAAATGTTCGTTGATATCATCAATCTCTTTTTCAATTCTCGCTTTTAATTCAGGACTTTTTGCAATTTCAGCGGGTGTTGTTCCGATGCTGAGATTGTTTCTCATTGCCCAGCTTTTAGCAAATTCAAAATCAGGCTGAACCAAAGCAGTCGGCATTTTCTCACCGTCTCCTACCACCATAATCTGTTCAATAAATTTTGAAGCTTTGGCTAAATTTTCAATCGTTTGCGGAGCAATATATTTTCCTCCGGAAGTTTTAAACATTTCCTTTTTACGGTCGGTAATCTGTAAAAACCCTTCGCTGTCGATGTGACCGATGTCCCCTGTTTTGAAAAATCCGTCTTCTGTGAACGTTTCTTTAGTTTGTTCTTCATTTTTAAAATAGCTTTTAAAAACAGAAGGACCTTTTACCGTAATTTCACCGTCTTCCTGAATTTTTACCGTTAAATTATCCAGAGGATGACCTACAGTTCCAATTTTCATTTTTCCGAAAGAATTTACCGAAATTACAGGCGAAGTTTCTGTTAAACCATAACCTTCCAGAATAGGAATTCCAGCGTTTTGAAACATCAAATTTAATCTTTTCGATAAAGCTGCTGAACCGGAAACCAAAGTGATGATCTCGCCGCCTAAACCTTCTCTCCATTTTTTAAAGACTAATTTATCGGCAATGATTTCAAACAATCCCGAAGGTTTTGAAACCTCTTTCTTTTTTTGTATTATATCTAATGCCCAGAAGAAAATTTTCTGTTTAATTCCGCCCGCAGAAGAACCGGTTGCATAGATTTTATCGTAAACTTTTTCTACCAGTCTTGGAACAACACTCATGTAATGAGGTTTTACTTCTTTTACATTTTCACCCATTTTTTCGATGCTCTCTGCAAACCAAATGGAGAAACCATTGTATTGGAAAAGATAAAACAGCATCCTTTCAAAAATATGGCAGATCGGTAAGAAGCTTAAAACACGTGTATCTTTATAATCTAAACTTTTTTTCTTAGGTATTCTAGGAATTGAACCTAAAACATTCGAAACGATATTATCATGAGTCAGCATTACGCCTTTAGGTTTTCCAGTTGTTCCGGAAGTGTAAATTAAGGTTGCTAAATCTTCGGGATTAATGGCTTTTGAAAGATCTTCCACTTCAATTTGGGTAGAATCGTCTTCACCCAAGTCAAGAATCTCCTTCCAGTTGGCTGCTCCGCTGATGTTGTCGAAAGTGAAAACGCCCTGCAAGCTCGTAACATTATGTTTAATCTTCATGACTTTATCCAGAAGATCCTTATCGGAAACAAAGCAGTATTTTATTTCAGCATTATTAAAGATAAATTCATAGTCTTCCGGTGAAATACTCGGGTAAACGGGAACGGAAACCACACCGATCTGTGAAAGTCCAAGATCCATTACTGCCCATTCAGTACGGGAATTTGTGGTGATGAGCGCAATTTTATCACCAGGTTTAATGCCAAGCTTTAAAAGCCCTCTCGAAATTTTATTTCCCTGATTGATAAACTCCTGGGTCGACGTTTTTTTCCATTCTCCGTGATATTTTGTAACAAACATGTCACTTTTAGGAAAATGCTGTAGCGCATAATGGGGTATATCGAATAATCTTTTTATAGACATGGTATTTATTATATAGTTAGAATTTTAAATATAAGCATTTTTTTTAATTGCGGAAATTAGAACTAATGATTTAAAAATTAGTAAAATGTATGCCATAATATGTTCTATAATTTAATTTTAATTTGATTTTAATGAATATAATTTAATGAGCCTAATTTCAAATTATTAATTCTGTTTTCAGATTTGTACAAAAAGTGTAAATTAGCGACCATATAATAGAAAATTTTTATGGACTTTAATTTATCAGAAGAACAGCTGATGATTCAGCAGGCAGCGAGAGATTTTGCACAAAACGAGCTATTACCGGAGGTTATCGAAAGAGATCGTGATCAGAAATTTCCGACTGAGCAAGTGAAAAAAATGGGGGAGATGGGGCTTTTAGGAATGATGGTTGATCCTAAATACGGTGGTGCCGGAATGGATAGTGTTTCTTATGTTTTGGCGATGGAAGAGATTGCAAAAATTGATGCTTCTGCGGCTGTTGTAATGTCTGTAAACAACTCTTTGGTATGTGCAGGTCTTGAAAAATTTGCCTCTGAAGAACAAAAAGTAAAATATCTTACGCCGCTTGCAAGCGGACAGGTAATCGGAGCTTTTGCTTTGTCTGAACCTGAAGCAGGTTCTGATGCAACTTCTCAGAAAACGACTGCTGAAGATAAAGGAGATTATTATTTATTAAACGGTATCAAAAACTGGATCACCAATGGTGGAACGGCTTCTTATTATATCGTCATCGCTCAAACTGATCCTGAGAAAAAACATAAAGGAATTAATGCTTTCATTGTTGAAAGAGGTTGGGAAGGTTTCGAAATCGGATTAAAAGAAGACAAATTGGGAATCAGAGGAAGTGATACCCATTCTTTGATCTTCAACAACGTAAAAGTACCGAAAGAAAACAGAATCGGTGAAGATGGTTTCGGGTTCAATTTTGCGATGGCTGTCTTGAACGGTGGTAGAATCGGTATTGCTTCTCAGGCTTTAGGTATTGCTTCCGGAGCTTATGAATTGGCTTTAAAATATGCTAAAACAAGAAAAGCTTTCAAAACTGAAATCATCAACCATCAGGCGATTGCTTTCAAATTGGCAGATATGGCAACTCAGATTACGGCTGCAAGAATGCTTTGCTTCAAGGCTGCTTGTGAAAAAGATGCAGGAAAAGACATTTCTGAAAGTGGAGCAATGGCAAAACTATACGCTTCTCAGGTTGCGATGGACACTACAATTGAAGCGGTGCAAATTCACGGTGGATACGGTTATGTGAAAGAATATCATGTAGAAAGAATGATGAGAGATGCAAAAATTACTCAGATCTATGAAGGAACTTCTGAAATCCAGAAAATTGTGATTTCGAGAAGCATTTCAAAATAATTAAAAACAAACACTGCTTATGAAAAAATCTTTGTGGATCACCGTTGGAGTAATTTTACTTCTTGTTGGAGTTTTCGTCTGGTATAAATTTTTCTTCGTTTTCGGAGAAGGAGTGAAATCAGGTTACCTTAATTATGCAATTAAGAAAGGGTATGTTTTTAAAACGTATGAAGGGAAATTAATTCAGGAAGGTTTTGGAAAAGGAAAAACCGGAACAATTACAAGCTATGAGTTTGAATTTTCTATTTCTGACCCGGAAGTTTTCAAACAATTGGAACTCAACAGCGGGAAAGTCTTTGATCTTCATTATAAAGAATACAAAGGCGCTCTGCCGTGGCGTGGAAACACAAGATATGTCGTAGACAAAGTAGTGAATATGAAATAACAGTATAACAGTAAAGGCTCTCAATCGAGAGCCTTTTACTTTCACCAAACCACAAATATTAATAATATTATGAGCTGATAAAATTAATAGAAAAACCGATTACTTGGTAAATTATTCCCTTAAAATTTACTTAAAAATTAATTTATTCTTAATTGGAATGATTTCCGGATTGATTACTGGTTTTCTTTTTGTAAAAATAATACCCAATTCCTGCGATTACAAAAAGCGGCCAAAGCGGAAGGATAAACAGGAAAATTGAGGTAATAACATTCCATCCGGAAGAAACGGCAGCAAGAGATTTTCCGCCAAAAGTTTCAGGTTCATTTTTTACCAAAGCAGTTTTTGTAGTTCCGTAAAGCGTAATTTCGACATCACACATCGTATTATTTACAAAATCCTGGCCGGTTACATCAATTCCTTTATTTTCAACCTCACCGATGTTGTAGCTCAAATCATCCATCAGATAATCAAACTTCTGGATCGGAACTTTCACTCTTAAATAAGCCGTTTTATTTTCATTGTTGTTTAAAGAAATATTTTCGCTTTTTATAAAACCGTCATATTTTCTCACCTCTTCTTTTACAATTTCTTTTGCGGTTTCGGCATCATTCACATTCAATTCCAGAACACCTGTTTTTATCATTTTATTTTTAGAAATAGGTTCGTGAACTTGTGGTTTGTTTTTATAAACAATTTTGGTTTCTTTGATGACTTTCGGAGCAGGAACATTTACGACGATTTTCTTCTCAGCAGAATCTTTCTTTTCAATTTTAGACTCAAGCTTCAGATGGGTAATTTTATCAGATAATGAATCAATGCTTTTGGAAGTTGCTTCGATTTTCTGATCGGCTTCACTTTTTGTTTTTTCGAAGTCTTTAATTCGAATACTTGCAGAATCAAAAACCGCATTTGCTTCATCATTGATTGAATTAATTTTTTCACTAACCTTTGTAACCGCACTATCTGTGCTGCTTATCGCATCTTCTAACTGAGATGTTGCTGCTTCACCTTTTTTACACATGATAAACGTGCTTGATACCGCAACTAATAAAATGAACTTTTTCATAAGATTATTTTTTTGTTGAAGTAAAATTATGGTTGAATTTTTTGTAATGATTGTAAAAGAAATGTATGATTTTGGTAAAATTTTATTTCATTGATAATGAGCTTTTTGTAAATTAAAATATGGTATTTTACAACAGTTTTAATAAATTATAAAAAATGTTAAAAGTTTTTTTTCTTTGGAAAAATAATAATATTTAACTTTGCTTTTTAAGAGTTTGATATGAAATTCCTTTATCTGATTGTTTTCTCGTTTTTGTTTGTTGCGTTAGGGAATAATTGCACAAACTCTGCGGGCTTAAAAAATGATTTAAATCAAAGGGTTTCAATGACTGAAAAAAATAATTCGGTAGAGTTTTCCGAAGTGAGAAGGCTGAATAGAGAGGTGTTTTTAAAAGAGGCAACAATCATTACAACTTTTAATGAAACTCTAGCGATTTATAAACAACTGGATGATAAAAAATTTTCCAGATCAGCACCTATTCCTACAATTTCGGATGATGAATTTCTTTTAGTATTAAAACCAATAATGAAAAAACAGACTTTCGGAGATATTGAAGTTACTGAAATAAAAGAAAATGACTCTGTCTTAAATGTTTATTATAAAGAAGTTTCTAATGATGAATATTTAGCCGAGAAACAAAAAAATCCTATTCTGATTTTAAAAATAAAAGGAAATATTCCTAAAAGTATAAAACTTATAGCCGTTAATATTTAAAAAAATAAAAAAATATATGAAGAAAAAACTACTCGTTCTGGGTACTTTACTTTTGTTTTCTGCAGCAGGTTTTGCTCAGAAGAATCACTGGAAGAAATTTGATTCTAATATCAACAACAGTGAAGTTCGTGAGAATAATGTAAGAATTACAGACTATTCTCTTTTTACACTGAATATTCAGGATATTCAAAACCAATTGATGAATGTTGCTGACAGAGATTATAGCTCCAGTCGTAAAGGGATATTGATGAATTTCCCGAATCTTGCTGGAAGTTATGATACCTACGAAGTTTATGAGTCATCTACAATGCATCCTGATCTTCAGAACAGATATTCCGAAATCAAATCTTATATAGGATTTAAAAAAGGGGATAAATCATCTGCTATCAGATTTACCATTGATCCTTACTTCGGTTTTAACGGGATGATCTCGAATAACGAAGGGATTTATTACATTGATTCTTATACAAAAGATAATCAGGTGTATAAAATCTACGACCGAAAAAAAGCATCTTCTCTCAACCAGTTTGAATGTCTTTTTACTGGGGATAGCGATCTGAAAGAATCTGCTCTCAATCAAAAAACGGTGATCGACGGATTAAACAGAAAGTATCGTCTTGCCATTACTACAACCACAGAATATACTGCTTACATTGCTGGACAGGCGGGTGTAGGTTCAGGAACGGATGCTCAGAAAAAAGCGGCTGTACTTGCGGCAGTAAATTTAGCGGTAACCAGATTAAATCAGGTTTTTGAAAGGGATATTGCGGTAAGATTACAGCTTATTGCCAATACAGATGCTTTGTTTTTTATCAGTACAGATACATTTAATGCGTTGGATGCAGGGCAGATGTTGAGTGAAAATATTACGGTTACAAATAATATTATAGGTGCGGCTAATTATGACATCGGTCACTTATTCTTCCAGGCAAACGCAGGAAATGACAATGGTCTTGCGGCAACACCTTCAATCTGCGGGGGAAGTAAAGCAGGTGGTGTTACAGGATCTGCCGTTCCGGTTGGTGATCCTTTTGTGATAGATTATGTAGCCCATGAAATGGGTCACCAGTTTGGCGCAATGCATACTCAAAACAATAACTGCAACAGAAATGTGCCTACGACTATTGAGCCGGGAAGTGCAAGTTCAATCATGGGGTATGCGGGTATTTGTCCTCCCAATGTTCAGTCAAACAGTGATGCATATTTCCATTCGATAAGCATCAATGAGATGTACACCAGACTGACATCAGGTGCTACATCAACGTGTGGAGTTAAAACTTCAATTGCAAACGGAGAACCTGTTGTAAATGCTGGTTTAGACAGAAATATTCCGAAAAGCACACCGTTTTTGTTAACAGCAACAGCAACAGATCCTAATAATGACCCGTTAACATATACATGGGAACAGATTGATGCGGGTGTTGCTCCAATGCCTCCTCAACCGACAAATACGGTCGGACCTCTTTTCAGATCTGTAATGCCTACAGCTTCACCATCAAGATATTTCCCAAGACTTTCAACGATTGTTTCGGGTTATAATCCAGCAATAGTGAATCCGGCAGATGTAAAAGCCTGGGAAAAACTTTCTTCAGTCGCCAGAGCTTTAAATTTCTCTGTCATGGTAAGAGATAATAATTCACTTGGAGGGCAAACGGGACGTGATGATGTAAAACTTACAGTTATTGATACAGCAGGTCCTTTTGTGGTAACTTCTCAAAATACTGTGGGAACTGTGTGGACGGAAGGACAATCTCAGACTGTAACTTGGGATGTTGCGAACACAACAGCTGCTCCGGTAAGTACTCCAAACGTAAGTATTTTGTTGTCGACTGACGGTGGTCTTACTTTTCCTCATATTTTAGTTGCAAGTACACCAAATGACGGAACTCATACGTTCAATGTGCCGGGAGGTTTAGGTAACAGTACCACTGCAAGAATTATGGTGAAAGCTGTAGAAAACGTATTTTTAAATGTAAATTCACAGAATTTTACAGTTAATTCTTCTGCTGTTGTGGTGCCGCCAATTCCGAACCCTGGAACTCCGGGTACACCGGGTACTCCTGGAACACCGGGAACTTCACCTTCTATTGTTTACCAAGGTTTAATGATTTATCCTATTCCTTCTTATGACGGCTATGTTTACATCAAATTAGATTTCCCTAGACTAAGTCCGCTTGCACCTTATGCATTCTCGTATACTATTTATGCAATGGATGGGAAGCTTGTAATTCCTAAGAGAAATCGCCTTTTCTTCGCAGAGCATTTAGAGAAAATTGATCTGACACATTTACCTACTGAAGCTTACATGATCGAAGTTGAGCTACAGGGAGAGAAAATTGTTAAGAAGCTATTGATGCTTAGAAAATAAGATTATAATTATCAATAATAATAAACCCGCTAAGTAAAGACTTAGCGGGTTTTATTTTAGACTAATCAAAATTGATTTAGTGATAATTAAGCATTCTGAAATTCACTGATAAAGTGCAGTTTCACATTTGGGAATTTTTCCTGTGTCATATGAATGGTAAAAGAAGAATCTGCCAGGAAAACCAATTGGTTATATTTATCTCTTGCCAAGAATCTTTGTTTCAATCTTGCAAATTCTTTGAATTCGTCTGATTTTTCATCAGCTTCAACCCAACAGGCTTTATGCATAGAAAGGGGTTCATAAGTACATTTTGCACCATATTCGTGCTCCAAACGATATTGGATAACTTCATACTGAAGGGCTCCAACGGTTCCGATGATTTTTCTGTTGTTCATCTCAAGCGTAAATAACTGCGCAACCCCTTCATCCATCAGCTGATCGATACCTTTTGCCAATTGTTTTGCCTTCAACGGATCATTATTATTAATATATCTGAAATGTTCAGGTGAGAAGCTTGGAATACCTTTAAAGCTTAATTTCTCGCCACCTGTCAACGTATCACCAATTCTGAAGCTTCCCGTGTCATGAAGACCAACAATATCTCCAGGGAAACTTTCGTCCACTACTTCTTTTTTGTCGGCGAAGAATGCGTTTGGAGAAGAGAATTTCATTTTTTTGCCTTCTCTTACCAATAAATAATTTTCGTTTCTTTTAAAAGTTCCCGAAACAATTTTCACAAAGGCAAGCCTGTCTCTGTGCTTCGGATCCATATTTGCGTGGATTTTGAAAACAAACCCTGTGAAAGTGCTTTCTTCAGGCTTTACCAGACGGGTATCGCTTTCTTTTGGCTGTGGCATCGGAGCGATGTCGATGAAAGCGTTTAATAATTCACGAACTCCAAAATTATTCAAAGCAGAACCAAAGAAAACAGGCTGCAAATCACCTTTCATATAATCTTCACGACTAAATTCAGGATAAACGGATTGAATTAAATCTAATTCTTCTCTTAAAGTGGCAGCTGCTTTTTCACCGATCACCTCATCAATTGATGTGTCATTAATATCATCAAACTTAATAGAATCACCAACTTTCTGTTTTTTCTCTTCCAAGAATAACTGAATATTGTTTTCCCAGATATTATAAATTCCCTGGAAGTCGCTACCCATACCGATTGGCAAAGAAAGCGGACAAACCGTTAATCCTAATTTTTGTTCAACTTCATCCAACAAATCGAAAGCATCTTTCCCTTCACGGTCAAGTTTATTAATGAAAACCAACATCGGGATGTTTCTCATTCTACAAACCTGAACCAGTTTTTCAGTCTGTTCCTCAACTCCTTTTGCAACATCAATGACAACAATTACAGAATCAACCGCGGTCAAAGTTCTATAAGTATCTTCTGCAAAATCCTTGTGACCCGGAGTATCCAGAATATTGATTTTGTGATCTCTGTACTCAAAAGCCAACACGGAAGTTGCCACAGAGATCCCTCTCTGCCTTTCAATTTCCATAAAATCGGAGGTTGCTCCTTTTTTTATTTTGTTGGATTTTACCGCGCCCGCTTCCTGAATCGCACCCCCGAAAAGTAGTAACTTCTCTGTAAGAGTGGTTTTTCCGGCATCGGGGTGAGAGATAATTCCGAAGGTTTTTCTTTTTTCTATTTCTTTGATTAAGTCTGACATATCGTATTTTGAAGTTGCAAAAATCGTGAATTTTGTCGAATCCTGAAAATTTGATTTTTTTATTTTTTCTTTAGAACTTATGATTAAGTTTAAATTTATTGGAAAAACGCAAAGGCGCAAGGTTTAATAAGAGTTTTTCTGTTTTTAAGGCGCAAGGAGAAAATCGGAGATTTTCTTTTATAATGCAGATGATAATTTTATCGTAGATAAAATCTTTGCGCCTTAAAGTATGGTATTACATAAAAGCTTGGTGCCTTTGCGAAACACCAACCTGAAATTCAAATTATCAATTTTTATAAGAATAAATATGATAGATTTTAGAAAATACAATCACATTTTTGAAAGACATTCCTGTCATTAATATTTTGCTGATTTCTTTTTAAGGAAATACGCCAGCCCCAATCCTATAAAAACCATTGCAGCACTGAACGGAAAGATAAACTGCATCCCGAAAAAATCAGCAACACTACCGATAATTGGTCCTGCAACGCCTAAAGATATATCAATGAAAAGTCCGTAACCTGCCAAAGCAGATCCCTGGCTGGATGGAGAAACACTTTTTATGGCCATTACTCCCAAAGCCGGAAATATTAATGAAAATCCTAATCCTGTAATTCCTGCTCCGATTAATGCGATTTGTGCATTTTGGGCAAAGGCTATGAAAAGCAAGCCAATCGTTTCAACTAAAAGACAGGCAATAGCAACTTTAATTCCACCATAATTATTAATAACATTACTGAAAACCAGTCTTCCCGCAACAAATAATCCTCCAAAAACTGAAAGACACAACGCACCATTGTTCCAGTGAAAATGATTATAATATAAAGTAATGAACGTAGAAATACTTGCAAAACCAATTCCGCCTAAAGCAAGACAAACTCCGAAAGGAGCAACTTTTCCTAAGACTTTCCAGAAAGACTGGGCTTCCTGCGGATTGGAATTTGTTTTATTCTTTTTGGTTTTTGCAAAAAGAAATCCTAAAATTCCCAGAATTATGGAAAGAATCCCGATTCCATACAAACCGAATTCATGCTCAATGGTAACACCTAAAGAAGCTCCGATTGCCAACGCTCCGTAACAGGCAACACCATTATAAGAAATAATTTTTGCCGTATGCTTTTCGCCAACCGCCATCATTGCCCAGTTAATGGGACTTGCACCAATCATTCCTTCAGCACAGCCTGTCAATAAACGGGTAATAACCAAAAACGAAAGACTGATTAAAGGTGAGAGTTTAAAATAATAAGCTAAGATCAAAAAAACTCCGGTCAAAGAAAAACTGATCATGCTGAATAAAACGGCAGGTTTTGGACCTTTTCCGTCAATGACCTTTCCCGAGTACGCTCTAAGAAAAAACGTTGAAACATATTGCAAGCTGATAACCAGTCCGGCAATTAAAAGACTGAAGCCTAAATTTTTGCTAATGAAGATCGGAAGAACCGATAATGATAAACCAATAATGAAATAACCGACAAATGTGAAACAGACGTATGTAAGGAGCTGAAGATTCACATTTTCTTTGCGGTGTAAAGAGCTGTCCATGTAAAAGAAAAATTAAGCTGCAAAGATAGTTTGATGTGAGTTGAAAACGGTAAGAATATGATAGATAAAACTTATTGTTTCATATTGACAAAATGAAGCATTCGTAGAGTAAAATATTTTATTGCTCAAGATTTTGAGCTAAAATAAATTATCTTTGTTTCTTAAAAAAAATCAGACTTTATGGAGCGATCAAGGTATCCGAAATATATTTTTGACTGGATTGGCGGTTTAATACTCTTTGCAGGTTATATCGCAGGAAGTATTGCAGTTGGTTTTGTGGGATTAGGGTCAAAATTTGTTTTCAGAGTAGATTTTATGCAAAAGCCCTGGTTTTTAATGCTTTCTAATGCTGTTGTTTTTTGTCTGATGATTGCAGCTTTTGATTTTCTGATGGTTCGTCCAAAGACGGGTAAAAAGCTCAATTTCAATTTTTCACCAACTAATTTTTATACCTATTTACTAATTTTTCCATTAATGTTGGGGATGATGTTTATCGGTGAGTTTGTTACGTCACAAATTCCGACAACCGGACCTTTTTTTGGTGATTATTATGAATTTTTTGAAAATCTGATGGCAAATCTTGTAGATGATCCGATTGTTATGATTATTACTGCGGTTATTATGGCACCGATTTTTGAAGAAATTATTTTTAGGGGAATTATTCAGAAAGGTTTGATCAATAAAGGAGTAGAACCCTGGAAGGCAATTCTGCTTTCAAGTATTTTATTTGGTATTATTCATGCAAATCCGTGGCAATTTGTTGGGGCAAGTTTATTGGGTTTTGTCTTAGGTTTGGTGTATTACAAAACAAAATCTTTGCTTTTACCAATGCTTTTACACGGGTTTAATAATCTTTGTTCGTCAATATTAATATTTTATACCAAAACGGAAAGCTTTGCTGAAGCTTTTAAAGTTTCAGAATACATTATTCTGGCTATAGGAATTGTACTTTTTTCTTTATTTTACTATTTGTTTATGAAGAAAAACAAAGTACATTATTCTGAAATTTAACTAAATACTAATCTCACAAATGCTTTCACGAATTTTACAATGCAGGAATTGTGTTTTTTAGTGAAAAAAAATAGTGCTTTTTGTGTTTAAAAAAATAATTAAAATAAAAAAATGGAATTATTAGTTGCAACCCACAATCTGCATAAAAAAGAAGAAATTCAACAGATTTTAGGAAACGAATTTGTCGTAAAAAGCCTTACCGATTATAATCTTCATGAAGAAATCGTTGAAGATGGAGATTCTTTCAACGCCAATGCTTTAATTAAAGCTAAATACTGTTTCGAAAAAACCGGGATTCCGAGTTTGGGCGATGACAGTGGTTTGGTTGTAGAGTCTTTGGATGGAAGACCCGGGATTTTTTCTGCCCGTTATGCAGGAGACCATGATTTTGCGAAAAACATCGAAAAAGTTTTAAGCGAAATGGAAGGTGTTGAAAACAGAAAAGCTTACTTTATCACCGTTCTTTGTTATTATGATGAAAATGGAGCTCAATATTTCGACGGAAGAGTTCATGGGAATTTGCTGACAGAGAACAAAGGTTTCAAAGGTTTCGGTTATGATCCTATTTTCGTTCCTGAAGGTTATGAAATGACTTTCGCAGAGATGAATCCTGAAGACAAAAACAAAATCAGCCACAGAAAAAAGGCTTTGGATTTGTTTCTTGAGTTTTTGAAAGATTAAGGTTAAGGCAAAGGTTGCTGCTTAGTTTATTTTAGTTTTTAATATTAGCCTAAACCTCAGCCTCGACCTAAATTCTCAACCTCAACCTTTTGTTGTACATTTGCTTTAATAAACTATTGATTTGAGTACTTATTTAACGATATTAGGCTTTAATTCGGCAATTCCTACTGTCAATACATCACCTACATCACAGCTTCTGGAAATGGAGGAAAGATGTTTTTTGATCGATTGCGGGGAAGGAACGCAGGTTCAGCTGAGAAAAGCTAAAGCAAGATTTTCAAAAATCAACCATATATTTATTTCGCATCTTCACGGAGATCACTGTTTTGGTCTTCCTGGTTTGATTGCATCTTTCCGGCTTTTGGGAAGAGAAAATCCATTACATGTTTATGGTCCGAAAGGAATTAAAAATATGCTCGAAACCATTTTTACGATTACGGAAACACATCGTGGTTTTGAAGTGATTTATCACGAGCTGGATAAAAATTATTCCGAGAAAATTTATGAGGATAATAGAGTAGAGGTGTTTACTATTCCGCTCGATCACAGGATTTACTGTAATGGTTATCTTTTCAGGGAAAAACCAAAAGACCGTCATATCAATATGAAAGAAGTGGCAAAATATGACGAGATTGAAACCTGCGATTATCACAATTTAAAAGCAGGGAAAGATTTTATTTTAAGTGACGGCTACGTTCTGAAAAATGAAGTTCTGACGACCGAACCCGAGCCTTCAGTTTCCTACGCATTCTGTAGTGATACAAGATATTTGGAATCTGTAATCCCGATTGTGAAAAATGTGACCGTTTTGTACCACGAATCTACTTTTTTACACGATTTAAAAGAAATGGCAGATTATACAGGTCACGCAACAGCTCTGGAAGCAGCGACAATTGCTAAAAAAGCGGAAGTTAAAAAACTTATTTTGGGACATTTTTCAAACCGTTACGGAGATTTGACGGTATTTACAGATGAAGCGAGACAAATTTTCCCGAATACGTATCTTCCCAAAGCTTTGGAATGTGTGAAATTTTAAATTTTTTATCTAAGGAATTATAAGCTTAAAATTAATTTGTGGTCTTTGCTAAGTGAAATCGAAGATTCGACGTAGTCAAAAACCTTTGCGAACTTAAAAACATTTAGTAAACAAAAAAGCTTTGCGGGCTTTGCGTTAAATTAAATAAAGGTTTTAATAAATATTGATGATTAAATAATGTTGAATTTTTCAGAATTAAAAGATTTTCTCGATGAGAAAGCTGATGTTTACAATAATCCTGAGTTTATTCAGGATGACCCGGTTCAGATTCCGCATCGGTTTTCTTTGAAGCAGGATATTGAAATTGCAGGTTTTTTGGCAGCGACAATTTCTTGGGGAAACAGAAAATCAATTATAAAATCGGCTGAGAAAATGCTCGACATTATGGGAAACTCTCCGTATGATTTTGTTTTGAATCATTCTGAATCTGATTTAAATATAATTAAAGATAAAAGCATTCACAGAACATTTAACGGAGAAGATTTTTCTTATTTTATTAAACAGTTTCGCAAAATTTATCAGGAAAATCAAAGTCTTGAGGATTTGTTTTTAATTAATAAAGATGAAAACAATTTTTATCATTCGATTGAAAGATTCAGGGCTCATTTTTTAGGAATTGAAAAACACAGAACCCATAAACATGTAAGCTCTCCTTACAAGAATTCATCTTCAAAAAGAATCATCATGTTTTTGAGATGGATGACTAGAAAAGATAACCGTGGTGTAGATTTTGGAATCTGGGAAAACATTGATCAGAAGTTTTTGTCGATTCCTTTGGATGTTCACACCGGAAATATTTCGAGAAAACTCGGATTGATTTCCCGAACTCAGAATGACTGGAAAACAGTGGAAGAATTGGATCTCATCATCAGAAAATTTGATGAAAAAGATCCTGCAAAATATGATTTTGCATTGTTTGGATTGGGAGTAACGAAAGAATTATTTTAAATAAAGAATAATGAAAACACCGCACGAGAAAATAGAGTTTTTAGAAAAACTGGCAGACGGAATCACTTCATGGATTGGATCTATTCCATCTCTTATTCTGCATACCTTATTCTTTATTACTGCATTTTTGTTGCCTGCTTTAGGAATTATTGATTTTGATAAAATGCTGCTTGTTTTAACGACGGTTTTATCTCTGGAAGCTATTTATCTCTCGATTCTGATCCAGATGTCGGTGAACAAGAGTCACGAAAAAATTGAAGATATCCAGGAGGACATTGAAGATATTCAGGAAGATATTGAAGAAATCAGTGAAGACATTGAAGAAATTTCTGAGGATCTGGAAGAGATCAGCGAAGATATTGAAGATATTCAGGAAGACATTGAAGAAATCAACGAAGATGAAGACGATGAAGACCACAATGAAAGAGCAAAAAATGTGATCCTTAAAAGCAATGTAAGCTCTAATAAAAACGAAATCAAAGCTTTAAAAGATAAAATTGCTGAACTTCAGAATAAAATTGACGAAATGAAGAAAGATTAAAAAAATTCCCAAAATATTATCTAAAAATTTACTTTTTAGAAGTCTTTTTTATGTATCAAAATTAAATTTAAAACCCGTAGTGCATTATAAAAAAAGTTATTCATGTTACAAAAATTTGTAAATTGTATTGACTACCAATCAAATACATTCATGAATAACCTAGATGCAATTTACGATTTTATTCTCACAAAATTGAGAG